>NZ_VATQ01000009.1:0-90511 GCF_005781135.1 Escherichia sp. E3659
GCCGAAGATGTTTTGGCGGATTGAGAGATTTTCAGCTTAGATTCAGAGTCCGAAGGATTTTGCGCTGAGACAAGGCGGCAAATGAAGCGAAGGAAGGAGCATACTGAAGTATGTGACTGACTTTCGCGAATGCAGCCGACGCAGTATCAGTGCAAAAGACACAGGACAGAGCACAGGAATTTGCCTGGCGGCCTTAGCGCGGTGGTCCCACCTGACCCCATGCCGAACTCAGAAGTGAAACGCCGTAGCGCCGATGGTAGTGTGGGGCTTCCCCATGCGAGAGTAGGGAACTGCCAGGCATCAAATAAAACAAAAGGCTCAGTCGGAAGACTGGGCCTTTTGTTTTATCTGTCGTCCGTCCTGAATAGCGTAGGCAGTAAAAACCACCTGATGTGGTTCTGACTAAGAAATAAAAACCCTATCATTCCCTTGTATACGCCAGATGCTCGCCCATTTCCATACGACAACCTCACCTGAAATCCTTCCTGGTCATCCAGAATAATCATTCCCCTGCTAACTAAATTCGCAGTTATGGTTGCATAAACATCGGTAACAAATGTATAACATTCGTCTTACTAAATAATAAACAACATTGGCCTACAAAAGCATCGGATTATGGCAGGAGAAATATTGGCATGGCAGAAAGCACTGTAACGGCAGACGGCAAACTGACAAGTAGTGATACTCGTCGCCGCATCTGGGCAATAGTAGGGGCCTCTTCAGGTAATCTGGTCGAGTGGTTCGATTTTTATGTCTACTCATTCTGTTCCCTCTACTTCGCCCACATCTTCTTTCCTTCTGGTAACACTACCACTCAGTTATTACAAACAGCCGGTGTTTTTGCTGCGGGCTTTCTGATGCGTCCAATAGGTGGCTGGCTATTTGGACGTATAGCCGATAAACATGGTCGTAAAAAATCAATGTTGTTATCGGTGTGTATGATGTGTTTCGGATCTCTGGTTATCGCCTGCCTCCCAGGTTATGAAACTATCGGTACCTGGGCTCCGGCATTATTGCTTCTCGCGCGTTTATTCCAGGGATTATCCGTTGGTGGAGAATATGGCACCAGCGCCACCTATATGAGTGAAGTTGCTGTTGAAGGGCGCAAAGGGTTCTATGCTTCGTTCCAGTACGTCACGCTAATTGGCGGTCAGTTGCTGGCCTTACTGGTGGTGGTTGTTCTACAACATACTATGGAAGATTCTGCTCTTAGAGAGTGGGGATGGCGCATTCCTTTTGCGTTAGGAGCGGTGTTAGCCGTTGTAGCATTGTGGTTACGCCGTCAATTAGATGAGACTTCGCAACAAGAAACGCGCGCTTTAAAAGAAGCGGGGTCAATGAAGGGATTATGGCGCAATCGCCGTGCATTCATCATGGTTCTCGGCTTCACTGCTGCGGGTTCTCTTTGTTTCTATACCTTTACCACCTATATGCAGAAATATCTGGTGAATACTGCGGGAATGCACGCTAACGTAGCAAGCGGCATTATGACTGCGGCATTGTTTGTATTTATGCTCATTCAACCGCTCATTGGCGCGCTGTCAGATAAGATTGGACGCCGAACCTCAATGTTATGCTTTGGCTCTTTGGCCGCTATTTTTACCGTCCCCATACTATCAGCATTGCAGAACGTCTCCTCTCCTTATGCTGCTTTTGGTCTGGTGATGTGCGCCCTGCTGATAGTGAGTTTTTATACATCAATCAGTGGAATACTGAAGGCTGAGATGTTCCCGGCGCAGGTTCGCGCATTAGGTGTTGGTCTGTCATATGCGGTCGCCAATGCTATATTTGGTGGTTCGGCGGAGTACGTAGCGTTGTCGCTGAAATCGATAGGAATGGAAACGGCATTCTTCTGGTATGTGACATTGATGGCCGTGGTAGCGTTTCTGGTTTCTTTGATGCTGCACCGCAAAGGGAAGGGGATGCGTCTTTAGTGATGCGCTATTTGCCAGACGGTATAGCCGGTAGTTGCACCGGCGATATCCCAGGCAAAATCCTTCCAGCTCCAGCCGCTCCCCTCAGGGCGGCTATCCCAAAGCTCTTTTGACGCTCCCAGCCCTACAGAGAACATCAGCCCGAACATCGCGCTGCGGTCGCGACTCATCCCCTGATGTTGCGCGTATTCATTTCCGGCGGCGGAAAGCATCGCCGAGGCGATAAAGTGTTGAGCTTTATCCTGCCCCTGCCAGCTATCGTTAGCCATGTGGCTGCAACCAGAAAGTAACAATAGCAAACAGATAAAAAGAATACGCAACGCGGCCTCCAAAAAACGAACCCCGTACAGGACGGGGCTCAGATTACAGGATACGGCTAATTAATCGGTCGATGCGAATGCGGCGCAAACGGCGGATAAGTTTGCGAACCTTTACCGGATAATCGGCAATACTTTGCAGATCGCGATAGTGTTTAACGATAGTGGTATGCTCGCGGATCAGCTCCAGTTCTTTCTCTCGCTGTGGCGCAAGCTCCAGTTGCGGATCGTGGATCAAAATGGCGTTTTCCAGATCCAGACGCCAGGCGCGTGGATTCAGGTTATTACCGGTTATCAGCATCCACTTATCATCAACCCACATTCCTTTCAGGTGATAAGTATTATCGTCATCTTTCCACAAACGGACCACTAACTGGTCAGTATTGACGTAATACTGCAAACGACTCAGGAAGCGACGCAAATTAATCTCATAAAGATAAGGCAACGCGCCAATTATCTTGAATGGTTCATCTTCCGGAATGTAGAAGTCGTTCGCGGTTTTATCACCAACGATAATTTCGACCTTTTTCCCTTCACGCAGCAACTGGATGATATTGCGCACCAGGATTGCCGGTAGGTTGAAGTATGGCGTACAGATAGTCAGTTTCTGTTCTGCACAGGGCATCAAATGGAAAATGGTCTTGTTCAACAGACTCGATTTCCCCAGACCCACCAACGGCGTAACGGAAAGTTGATCGTTGTCGGCATCTCCCTGGAAATGATAAGCGGCATCACGCAACTCCTGGCGGAACAGGCGAATGTCGTTCTTGATTTCTGGGCTTTTTGGGCGATGTTCATCATCCAGACGGTTAACACCGCGACCATTCATAATATTCTGCGTAACCCATTCAAACATAATGTCTGACATCTTGCGGTTACGAATCAGATGGTAACGGTCGTAACGGTATTTATCGTGCTGATGCAAATAAACATCGTTCAGGCTGGCACCGCTATAAAGTACGCTATCGTCGATGATAAAGCCTTTAAAATGCAGAACGCCCAGGGCTTCACGGGTATTGATGGGTACGCCATAAACCGGAACATCTACGCCCGGATTTTCCTGCGCCATGCGGCAGTACCAGTCAGCATTAGTGTTAGATGCCGCAGCGCCAATGCGTCCACGTTGCGCACGATGCCAGTCGACCAGCACCCGCACATCCAGTTCCGGACGCTGCCGTTTAGCCTCATATAGTGCGCTCAGAATGCCTTTGCCACCATCATCCTGTTCGAGATACAGGGCGACAATGCAAATGCGCTGCTTCGCGCTGGCTATTTTTTCCAGCAGCGTCTCCCGGAAGTCGGCGGGAGCGTAAAAGAAATCGACATCATCAACTGATTGAGAAATCTTGGGTAGTTGGGCAAGGTGTTGTTGATGTTTATTACGCTTAAATTTTGACAACATCACAGTGCATTTCTTCTCTGTTCATTGAAGGGTCCTCTGTGCAATGCAGACGACATAAGCGGGCAATAATAACACCAGTCCCGATTAAGTGGTCAACATTTCCAGTACCTTACTCATGATTCCTCGCGCTGGGCAAGATTTAGCGTAAGCCCAACGATCCCCTCTTCGAGCTGGATATCGACGTTAAACCCGAGCTTGCGGGCCAGCGCCACCATGCCACGATTGTTTGGCATCGTAATACCATTCAGACGTTGCAGTCCGTGATCTCGCGTATAGGTAATCAACTTTTCCATTAAGCGTCGACCTAAGCCTAACCCTTTGAGATCCGAGCGAACCAGTACAGCAAATTCGGCATCGATGTTATCAGGATCGGAAATCGCACGCGTGACGCCGAGGATCTCTTCCGTTTGATCAATTCGTCGTACCGCTACAAATGCCATTTCCCGATCGTAGTCGATCTGCGTCATGTTAGCTAAATCTTCATGGGTGAATTCGTTGATCTCGCTAAAGTAGCGATAATAAAGATCTTCTTTAGTGACTCGTGAAATGAATTGCTGAAGCTGTGGCTCATCTTCTGGCAAAATCGGGCGGAACAAGCAGCGTTCGCCGTTTTTCAATTCCACCCATTCTTCCAGCTGATGCGGATAAGGGCGCACTGCCAGCCGACTCTCGCTATCGCCTTCAAACGGCGCGATATCCAGCGTGACATCCAGCGCGGTAAATTCACTGCCAGAAGCCAGCAAAGGATGAATATCCAGACGCTGAATTTCCGGGCAATCGACAATCAAGTTGGAAACCTGCACCAGAAGCTGGCTCAAGCCTGCAACATCCAATGGACGCAGTGCACTGCGCGCACGAATCTTTTTACTTTTTATTCCCTGAATGACCAGATAACGGGCCAGGTTCATGTTCAGCGGCGGTAATGCGACGACGGCTTGATCTTCTGGACGCCACTCCACACCGCCTTCACCAAGCATGATCAACGGTCCGAAAACGGGATCCTGCTCGACCACTACCCGTAACTCCTGGGCGCCAGCACGGTTAGCCATACTTTGCACCAGCAGACCGTGGATCCGCGCCTGCGGCCAGGCCATTTTTACGCGATCGAAAATAGCGTTCGCGGCTTGCTGGACTTCATTGGCTGTACGCAGGTAGAGCATGACGCCCTGAACTTCCGATTTATGTGGAATATCCGGCGAGCGTAATTTCAGCGCCACCGGATAACCAATCTGTTCAGCAATATGCACCGCTTCGGTACTATCGCTGGCAATCCAGGTGGGAAGCGTGTTCATGCCATACGCTTGCAGGATTGGCTGTACTTCATGGGTATCGAGTGACGTTGCCCCTTCGGCAATCGCCTGTTGCAACAGAAGATGCGCTTCTGCGGTATTAGAGGTCAGATTGCTGGGCAGTGCCGGCGTTTCGCGTAGTTGCTTCTGGTTACGTCGGTACTCCACCATATGCATAAAAGCGGTGATGGTTCCTTCCGGGGTGCGGTAGGTCGGCAGCCCGGCTTCGCTGAATAATCGTCGTGCCTCTTGCGAGGAGTGTTCGCCGCACCAGTTCGTCAGCAGAGAGACATACTTGCTGCGAGGGTGATGCTTTACCGCTTCAATTAATGCCAGGGCGCTTTCTGTGGCGGGAGCAGCAGCACTGGGCGAATGAATAACCATCAGCGCATCAAAATCCTGGCTGTGGAGCAGAATATCCAGCGTTTTAATATAGTGCTCACTGCTGGCGTCATCGCGCAGATCGAGCGGGTTAGAGATTACTACATGTTCTGGCAGCGCATCGCGTAGTTTCTGGCAGGTTTCTTCGCTTAGCGTTGCCAGCTTTCCATTGCGCGACCATAAGGCATCCAGCGCCAGCGCAGCTGGCGCTGCACCGTTGCTGATAATCATCAGTCGGTCGCCACGCAATGGGCGCATATGGCTAAGGGTTTCCACTGCCGAAAACAGTTCGTGAGTGTCCTGCACTCGTAATAAACCGGCACGCTGAATAGCTGCATCCCATGCCGGGTCCATTCCTGCCGTCGTGTTGAGCAGTCGCTGTGCTGCCGGGCTACGTCCGCTTTTAATTACCAGAATCGGTTTATTACGCGACGCACTACGGGCCGCCGAAACAAAGCGTCGCGCGTCGCTTAACTGTTCGAGATAGAGCAGGATGGCGCTGGTTTTACTGTCGCGCGCCAGATAGTCGAGCAATTCATCAACGTCGATATCCAGGCTGTCGCCGAGCGCAATAAAGTAGGAAAACCCCATCTCACGCTGTTGCGCCCAGTCGAGGATGGTGTTGGAGACGGCAGCCGATTGCGAAATAAACGCCAGCTTGCCGCGCTTAATTGGTACGGGCGAAAAGCTGGCATTCAGACCTTGCCACGGCGCCAGTAATCCCAGACTGTTTGGTCCAAGCAGGCGCATGTTATGACGCTGGGCGCAGGCTCGGAGATCTTCGTGTTGCGATGCCGGGGCAGAAAGAATAATGCAGGTTTTACAGCCTTTTTCGCCGAGTTCTTCCAGAAGCGCCAGATTGCGGCTGGCATTGGTACACAGCACAGCAAGGTCGGGCGTAAATGGCAGACTGGCGATATCCGGCCAGGCCAGTACGCCTTGTACCGCTTTCCAGGCCGGCGTCACCGGTAACACCGGTCCGTTAAAGCCTCCCGCCAGCAGGTTACGCATCATCAGGTAACCTGCGCGATTGGGTTTCATCGATGCGCCAATTACCGCAATCGATTTTGGTCGCAGTAGTGCTTCCAGTCCTCGCTGACTCATATCGGTCTCCCGCAGAAGTGACCGAATGATTTTAAACGCTTTCTAACTGTTCTGCTGTGATGCTACCCAGATGTTGCGTTTTTCCTGCCAGATAGCGTGTTTTAAAGCGAGTGAAATGCTCGCCTAAGCTGGCCGCAGCCCCGGTATCGCCCGCCATATCTAAAAGAGCGATAGCCACTTCAGCGGTACAATATTGGCCTTCAGCCTGGGCTTCACGCAGGCGATAGGCAGAAAGCCGGGAAAGATCGACGGAAATGACAGGGAGATTATCCAGATACGGACTTTTACGAAACATCTTGCGCGCTTCCGGCCAGGTGCCATCGAGCATGATAAACAGCGGTGGCTTACCGGAAGGCGGGGTGAAGATCACTTCCCGTTGCTCATCAGCATATGAGGCGGGAAAGACCACCATTGGCTGATAGTTCGGGTTTTGTACCAGATCCAGCAAATCTTGCGAGGGTTCGGTACGCGACCATTGAAACGCAACGGTATCAGGCAAAATATCAGCAATCAGACGCCCGGTATTACTGGGCTTCATTGGCTCGGTGTCGAACATCAGCAAACAGAAGCGACTTTTTGCTTCCGCTGGGGTAATTGTCGAACAGAGACATAATTTCTCTGGCAAAAGACAGCGTTGGCAGCGACGAACGCGATTACCGCGGGCAAGAAAAGGACGTGTTGCGCGCGCAATACGCTCGGCGCGTAACTGGAGAACAGCGTTTTCGGTCATAAGAGAGCGTCGAAAAAACGCCATTGTCGCAGAGGAGAAAACGGGGCACAAGATGCGCCCCGGTAAGATTAAAGAGATTCGTTCAACCAGCTATCGAACGGCGCTTTCGGCACTGCGCCATTAAGCATGTCGACGACCTGACCGTTTTTGAAAATCATGATCGTCGGAATACTGCGAATACCAAAGCGGCTGCTTAATTCACGTTCAGCTTCGGTATTCACTTTCACAAAGCGCACTTTACCGCTACGCTCTTGCGCAACATCTTCAAAAATTGGCGCGAAGTTACGGCAGGGGCCGCACCACGGCGCCCAGAAGTCGATCACCACAGGTAGATCATCTTTCAGCAATTTGTCGAGCGTTTCACCGGTCGCATTAATCACCTCTCCGTCAAACAAGTCGTGACCGCAGCGTCCGCATTTTGCCGCATCTTCGATCCGATCGTCGGGAATGCGATTGATGGCCTGACAATGGGTACAAACGGTATTCATAACTAACCTCGGGATGAGTAAGGAGACTTATCGGCAACGACGCCGGTATGTTTCTAATATGTTACATATTATCGGGGACATTGTTCCAGACAACAATCTGTTTTATTCAATGGGTATGATAGACGCAGGCTTTGGTACGAAATCATGGCGAACCGCGCGGACTTCGGGTAATCTGCGCGCTTCGCGCAGCGCTGGTGGAGAAAAGCATGAACGATGAAATGAAAGGTAAAAGCGGCAAGGTCAAAGTGATGTATGTCCGCAGTGATGATGATTCTGATAAACGTACCCATAACCCGCGTACCGGGAAAGGGGGCGGGCGTCCAGGAAAATCTCGTGCCGACGGTGGCCGTCGCCCCGCCCGCGATGACAAACAGAGTCAGCCCCGTGACCGCAAGTGGGAAGAGTCGCCGTGGCGCACAGTTTCCCGCGCGCCTGGTGATGATGCGCCGGAAAAGGCCGATCACGGTGGCATCAGTGGTAAAAGTTTTATTGATCCGGAAGTTTTGCGTCGTCAGCGTGCGGAAGAAACCCGCGTCTACGGCGAAAACGCATGTCAGGCACTTTTCCAGAGCCGTCCGGAAGCAATTGTTCGCGCCTGGTTTATCCAGAGCGTAACGCCACGTTTTAAAGAAGCATTGCGCTGGATGGCGGCAAACCGCAAAGCGTACCATGTGGTGGATGAAGCGGAACTGACAAAAGCGTCAGGCACGGAACATCACGGCGGCGTGTGCTTCCTGATCAAAAAGCGTAATGGCACAACCGTGCAGCAGTGGGTAAGTAAGGCAGGCGCGCAGGATTGCGTTCTGGCACTGGAAAACGAATCTAACCCGCATAACCTGGGTGGCATGATGCGCAGCTGCGCGCACTTCGGCGTGAAAGGCGTTGTGGTGCAGGATGCGGCACTGCTGGAATCGGGGGCGGCTATTCGTACCGCAGAAGGCGGTGCAGAACATGTTCAGCCGATTACTGGCGACAACATTGTTAACGTGCTGGATGATTTCCGTCAGGCGGGCTACACCGTGGTGACCACTTCCAGCGAGCAAGGTAAACCGCTGTTCAAAACCAGTCTGCCAGAAAAAATGGTGCTGGTGCTGGGGCAGGAATATGAAGGGTTACCGGATGCCGCACGCGATCCGAACGATCTGCGCGTGAAGATTGACGGTACGGGCAACGTTGCCGGGCTGAATATCTCTGTTGCAACCGGCGTTTTGCTTGGTGAATGGTGGCGTCAGAATAAAGCCTGATAAATCAGCCGGGTGGCAACTCTGCCATCCGGCATTTTCCCGCAAATTTACTCACTCTCTGCCGGTAATACTGGCATCCAGTCAATCGGCGTCTCGCCACGTTGTTTCAGCCACTGATTTGCCAGCACAAAATGGTTACAGCCAAAGAATCCACGATGCGCAGAAAGCGGTGACGGATGCGGTGCTTTCAGTACGTGATGGCGTTGCTTATCTATAATCGCCCCTTTCTTTTGCGCATGCGATCCCCACAACAAAAACACCACGCCTTCGCGATGCTGGTTAATCAGGCTGATCACTTTATCGGTGAAGGTTTCCCAGCCGAGGCTGGCGTGGGAATGCGCCTGACCTGCGCGTACCGTCAACACAGTATTGAGTAGCAGAACGCCCTGACGCGCCCAGCTTTCAAGATAACCATGATTAGGGCGGGTGAAGCCCGGAATAGTATTTTCCAGCTCTTTATACATATTCAGCAGTGACGGAGGAGTGGCGATTCCGGGGCGAACGGAAAATGCCAGACCATGCGCCTGTCCCGGTCCGTGATAAGGATCCTGGCCGAGAATCACCACTTTAACGTCACCCAACTCGGTAAAGCGGAACGCGTTAAAGACATCTTTTTGTGGTGGATAGATAGTGACGCCGGACTGCCGCTCGCTGGCGACGGTCTGAAGGGTATTAAGAAAATAGGGTTGCTGCTTCTCTTCAGCCAGCACGTCATGCCAGGTTAATTCGTTAGCCATCTCGCTCTCCTGCGAATCTTCAATCCGCCTAGCTTAACTGCTTCTTTCTACAGAACAAAATCAAGCTCATTTTATAGACATAATCGACTGTAAAAAAATGTAAATTGGTAAAATTTCACACCCGCATAAGTTGATGTAAAACAATAAAATCCACTTGCCGCTACACTTGGCGTGTGTTTTTTATTGATTTAAATCAAAGAATCAGGGGTCTTTGAGGAGTATATATACACTCAAGCAACAATGGTTTTACCAATTGGCCGCGACAGGCTGAACAAATCAAATAATTTTGCCGGGGAGGCATCACATGATTACAGGTATCCAGATTACTAAAGCCGCTAACGACGATCTGCTGAACTCTTTCTGGCTGCTGGACAGCGAAAAAGGCGAAGCGCGTTGCATCGTTGCGAAAGCAGGTTTTGCAGAAGACGAAGTGGTTGCAGTAAGCAAACTGGGTGACATTGAGTACCGTGAAGTTCCAGTAGAAGTTAAACCAGAAGTTCGCGTAGAAGGTGGTCAGCACCTGAACGTAAACGTTCTGCGTCGTGAAACTCTGGAAGATGCAGTTAAGCATCCGGAAAAATATCCGCAGCTGACCATCCGTGTATCCGGTTATGCAGTTCGCTTTAACTCTCTGACTCCGGAACAGCAGCGCGACGTTATCGCTCGTACCTTTACTGAAAGCCTGTAAGGCTTAAGTAGCAAGTTACTAAGCGGAAGAGGGCGACCTCTTCCGCTTTTTTTCATTAATAGAAAATGCGTACCGCGCAATAGACCAGCAACAGTGCCAGCACGATATTTAATTGGCGACCATACTGGCGAAACAATCGCTGAAACAGATGCCCCGCCAGCGCCCAGCACACATTGCCAAACGTCCCAATCATTGCCAGCAAAACGCTGACGCCAACTACCCAGCTTAACGCCTGCGTTTGCGGCAGGACAAACGTCGATAGTGCCGTAATGCCGTACAAAATGATTTTGACGTTCACAAACTGTAGCGCAAAGCTTTCCCAAAAGCTGATCGGTTTTGCCTGAAGCCCGTCTTCCTTTGTTGGGCTGGTAGCTATTTTCCACGCCAGCCAGACAATATATGCCGCTCCCGCCCAACTCAACAGATGCACTGCTGCCGGGTCAATAACAGCCAGTGAAAACGAAATTCCCGCGCACAGTAGCATGACGATTAAAAATCCCAGACTCATCCCCGCCAGTACGCGGGTACTCTGACGAAACCCATGCGACGTGGCAGAACTAAGGGCGAGAATATTGTTTGGTCCTGGCGTGAGGGCAGTAATCAGGGTGTAGGTCCAAAAAGCACTTAAAAGGGTCGGTGTCACTTGTTATCTCCTCTGTTTTGGTAGACAGTACCCGACACAAAACATTTAAAAAAATGAATGTTTTCACATTCTAAATTCGATATTTTCGATAGGTTTGGGATTATGGATCTGCGCCGTTTTATTACCCTAAAAACCGTGGTGGAAGAGGGTTCTTTTTTGCGAGCTTCGCAAAAATTGTGCTGCACACAGTCGACGGTGACTTTTCATATTCAGCAGCTTGAACAGGAGTTCTCGGTCCAGTTGTTTGAGAAAATTGGTCGACGGATGTGCCTCACTCGCGAAGGCAAAAAGCTGCTTCCGCACATCTATGAACTCACCAGAGTGATGGATACACTTCGCGAAGCTGCCAAAAAAGAGTCGGATCCGGACGGAGAACTGCGCGTTGTTTCGGGCGAAACGTTGCTCTCTTACCGAATGCCGGAGGTGTTGCAGCGTTTTCGGCAACGAGCGCCAAAAGTGCGTTTATTATTGCAGTCACTGAACTGTTACGTGATTCGTGATGCACTACTGAATGATGAGGCAGACGTCGGCATCTTTTATCGCGTAGGGAATGATGATGCCCTGAACCGACGTGAGTTGGGTGAACAATCGCTGGTGCTGGTGGCTTCACCGCAAATTGCAGATGTCGATTTTACTGAGTCGGGAAGACATAACGCCTGTAGCTTTATTATCAATGAACCACAATGTGTCTTCCGGCAGATATTTGAGAGCACGCTTCGCCAGCGGCGGATCACGGTGGAAAACACCATTGAACTTATAAGTATCGAAAGCATCAAGCGTTGTGTCGCGGCCAATATCGGTGTCAGCTACCTGCCACGCTTTGCGGTAGCAAAAGAACTGGCGAACGGTGAATTAATTGAATTGCCCTTTGGCGAGCAGTCGCAGACCATTACAGCAATGTGCGCACACCATGCCGGAAAAGCGGTTAGCCCGGCGATGTACACTTTTATTCAGTGTGTTGAAGAGTGTTTTGTGGCTGGATAAAAAAATGCCGGGCTTAAACCCGGCATTATGATTACTCTTCTGTTGTTTGCGGTGGCACGCCCGTTCCGCTTGGTTTACGGCGCTTACCTATATTTTTGGTATCGCGATGGCGTTTTTTCACCCGCGGCTTCTCTTTCTCTTTAGCTTTTTTCTTCTCGGCGCGTTTTGCCAGTACTTTCTTCGATGGCTTGCCGGTCTGCTTCTCGCTTGGCGCACGCGTTTTCGGGCGTAACTCATCAATTACGCGAGCTTTAATCGGCTCTTCAATGTAACGGCCAACTTTGCCCAGCAGCAGATGGTCATGAGCTTCCACCAGCGAAATCGCAGTGCCTTTACGGCCGGCGCGAGCGGTACGCCCGATACGGTGCAAATAAGTATCGCCACTGCGCGGCATATCGAAGTTAAAGACGTGGCTGACGTCAGGAATGTCGATACCGCGCGCGGCAACATCGGTGGCAACCAGCACGTTTACGCGGCCTTCGGTCAAACGCTTGATCGCTTCATTACGCTTGCCTTGTACCATCTCACCTTCGAGATAGCAGTTGTTGATGCCCGCTTCGCGCAGCCAGTTTGCCAGCTCATGCACACGCTCACGCTTACGCACAAATACGATTGAGCGAGTCGCTTCAGGCTGTTTTAACAGATGCACCAGCAATGCGGTTTTATGCTCAAGATCATCGGCGCGGTAATACCACTGATGAATTTTTTTGCGCTCACGGGTAGACGGATTCGCAGAAACTTCCACCGGATCTTCCAGCAGACGCTCGGCAAAATCCTGAATCGCATCGCCTTCCAGCGTTGCGGAAAAGAGCAGGGTCTGTTTACGCCAGCGCGTTTCGCCAGCAATATGCTCGATATCCTGAGCGAAGCCCATATCCAGCATACGGTCAGCTTCGTCGAGGATCAGCGTTTCAACTGCGCGGCAATCGAAGTTCTCTTCTTTTATGTATTGCAGCAGACGTCCGGTCGTGGCGACCACGATGTCCTGGTTTTCGCTGAAAACTTCTGCGTGGTTCATATAGGCCACGCCGCCGGTGATAGTGGCGATATCCAGATGCGTATGTTTCGCCAGTTCGCGGGCATGATCGGCCACCTGCATCGCCAGCTCGCGAGTTGGGGTGAGGATCAAAATACGCGGCGGACCGGATTTCTTACGTGGGAAATCGAGCAGGTGCTGCAACGCTGGCAGCAGATACGCCGCCGTTTTACCGGTGCCTGTCGGCGCAGAACCGAGTACATCACGGCCATCGAGCGCAGGCGGAATGGCGGCAGCCTGAATGGCGGTCGGGCGAGTGAAACCTTTATCCTGGAGGGCTTCCAGCAGGCTTTCGTCGAGTTCAAGTTCGGAAAAAGTCGTTACAGTCATGTTCTACCTCTGTGTGGGGCGCTGATTATAGACGTTACGGCTGCAATCTTCATCTGTTTGTATGGATATCGCTTCTCAGGTATTGTTCTTACCCGGTGCTATCGCCGTTTTTTCAGCAAGGTTTTATTTACATGTCACAGTCTACATCCGTGCTTCGTCGTAATGGATTTACTTTTAAACAGTTTTTTGTCGGCCACGAACGATGTGCGATGAAAGTGGGAACGGATGGAATTTTGCTTGGCGCATGGGCTCCAGTGGCTGGGGTAAAACGCTGCCTTGATATCGGCACTGGTAGCGGGTTGTTGGCACTGATGCTGGCGCAGCGAACCGATGACAGTGTGATGATTGATGCAGTTGAACTGGAAAGTGAAGCTGCAGCTCAGGCGCAGGAGAATATTAACCAGTCTCCGTGGGCAGAGCGGATTAATGTCCATACGGCGGATATTCAGCAGTGGATCACACAGCAGACAGCACGCTTCGATTTAATCATCAGCAACCCGCCGTATTATCAGCAGGGAGTGGAGTGTGCGACACCGCAGCGGGAACAGGCGCGCTATACCACCACGCTGGATCATCAATCCTTGCTGACTTGCGCGGCAGAGTGCATTACCGAAGAGGGATTTTTCTGCGTGGTGTTGCCAGAGCAAATCGGTAATAGTTTTACGGAGCTGGCATTAAGCATGGGGTGGCATTTACGTTTGCGAACGGATGTGGCAGAAAACGAAGCGCGATTGCCGCATCGGGTGCTGCTGGCATTCTCCCCACTGGCGGGGGAGTGCTTTTGCGATCGCTTAGTCATTCGTGGGCCAGACCAGAACTATTCCGAAGCGTATACGGCGCTGACCCAGGCCTTTTATCTATTTATGTAATGATTGACGGGGGAAAGGATCGACGGACCGGAATGCGTGAGCAGTTCCGGATAATCCAGCGTGAAATGCAACCCCCGGCTTTCCTTACGCATCATTGCACAGCGAACAATCAACTCGGCAACCTGCACCAGATTACGCAGTTCCAGCAAATTATTTGATACGCGGAAGTGGGCGTAATATTCGTCTATTTCCTGTTGCAACATATTGATACGCCGCAGAGCGCGCTCAAGGCGTTTTGTTGTGCGCACAATGCCTACGTAATCCCACATAAACAGGCGTAACTCGTGCCAGTTATGTTGAATCACCACCAGTTCGTCAGGATTCTCAACACGGCTTTCATCCCACGGCGGTAACGTACTGACACCGTGGGCAAAAGGCATTCGCCTGGTAATATCTTCCGCTGCCGACCAGCCATAAACCAGACACTCCAGCAAGGAGTTAGAGGCCATGCGGTTAGCACCATGTAAGCCCGTATAACTCACTTCGCCAATGGCATACAGGCCATCAACGTCCGTACGTCCATGATCGTCAACCATTACGCCGCCGCAGGTATAGTGCGCAGCAGGCACAATCGGCACCGGTTCTTTCGTGAGGTCAATACCCAACCCGAGCAACTTTTCATAGATCATCGGGAAATGCTGGCGAATAAATTCAGCGGGCTTATGGCTGATATCAAGGAACATACAATCCGCGCCGAGGCGTTTCATCTCATGGTCAATGGCGCGGGCGACAATATCGCGTGGGGCCAGTTCGCCGCGCTCATCAAAATCAGGCATAAAACGTGTGCCGTCCGGGCGTTTCAAATAAGCGCCTTCGCCGCGTAAGGCTTCCGTTAACAGGAAATTCCGTGCCTGTGGGTGATACAGCGCGGTAGGGTGAAACTGATTAAATTCGAGATTGGCAACCCGGCAACCAGCACGCCAGGCCATGGCAATACCATCACCAGAGGAAATATCCGGATTGGTGGTGTACTGATAAACCTTCGATGCGCCGCCAGTTGCCAGCACCACCGCTTTAGCATGGCAAGTTTCCACGGTTTCTTTATTACGGTTCCACACCCACGCGCCGACAACCCGTCGCGTTCCAGGCAGACCAATCTTGTCAGAAACTATCAGATCAACCGCATTGCTGCGTTCCAGCACTCGAATATTCGGATGGTTCTGCGCCTTGCTCACCAGCGTGGTTTCTACTTCTCTACCAGTGGCATCGGCAGCATGAAGAATACGACGGTGACTATGCCCACCTTCACGAGTCAGATGATAGCTTTCTTCGCCATTTGGCTGCACATGAGTATCAAACAACACTCCCTGATCGATTAGCCATTGCACGCAAGAACGCGCGTTGCTGGCGACAAACTCAACCGCATGGCGATCGCAAATACCGGCGCCAGCAATTAATGTATCTTCTACATGCGAGTCAATGCTGTCAGTTTCATCAAACACGGCGGCGATTCCGCCCTGGGCATAAAATGTTGAGCCTTCTGTTACCGGGCCTTTGCTAAGAACGATGACCTGATGCTGGTCAGCCAGACGTAGTGCTAGTGAAAGCCCGGCTGCGCCGCTACCGATAATCAACACATCACAAGAATGTTCGGGAAAAGTATTCATTTCATTTGTTTAATTTACTAAACACGGTTTGGTCAGCATAGCATCACATTGTGTGATTAAACACCTGCTATTTTGATATTTGTTACAATGGCTAAACAGGGAAAGCCTGGGCGGTGGAAAAAAGAGAAGTTGCTCGTCGGCGGAGGATTAGGTGGTGAAATAAAAAGGCCGTTGGGGTACTCTTCAGGCAGTTAAATGGGCATTTCTACACAGATAATGCGATGTTCAGATTCTGTAGACTTATAATGATAGATAATGAGCCGTCTACAGCATGACAAACAAAAACAGATGCGTTACGGAACTTTACAAAAACGAGACACTCTAACGTTTTGCTTGCTCAAATTGCAGCTAATGGAGTGGCGTTTCGATAGCGCGTGGAAATTTGGTTTGGGGAGACTTTACCTCGGATGAGCGAGCAGTTAACGGACCAGGTCCTGGTTGAACGGGTCCAGAAGGGAGATCAGAAAGCTTTTAACTTACTGGTAGTGCGCTATCAGCATAAAGTGGCGAGCCTGGTTTCCCGCTATGTGCCGTCGGGTGATGTTCCCGATGTGGTACAAGAAGCTTTTATTAAAGCCTATCGTGCGCTGGATTCGTTCCGGGGAGATAGTGCTTTTTATACATGGCTGTATCGGATCGCTGTAAATACAGCGAAAAATTACCTGGTTGCTCAGGGGCGTCGTCCACCTTCCAGTGATGTGGATGCCATTGAAGCAGAAAACTTCGAAAGTGGCGGCGCGTTGAAAGAAATTTCGAACCCTGAGAACTTAATGTTGTCAGAAGAACTGAGACAGATAGTTTTCCGAACTATTGAGTCCCTCCCGGAAGATTTACGCATGGCAATAACCTTGCGGGAGCTGGATGGCCTGAGCTATGAAGAGATAGCCGCTATCATGGATTGTCCGGTAGGTACGGTGCGTTCACGTATCTTCCGAGCGAGGGAAGCTATTGATAACAAAGTTCAACCGCTTATCAGGCGTTGACGATAGCGGGATACTG
The DNA here is from genome assembly GCF_005781135.1 of Escherichia sp. E3659. Taxonomy (NCBI): domain Bacteria; kingdom Pseudomonadati; phylum Pseudomonadota; class Gammaproteobacteria; order Enterobacterales; family Enterobacteriaceae; genus Escherichia; species Escherichia sp. E3659. The sequence goes on from NZ_VATQ01000009.1 coordinate 16,783, forward strand.
GATAAGGGTATTAGGCATGCAGAAAGAACAACTTTCCGCTTTAATGGATGGCGAAACGCTGGATAGTGAGCTGCTTAACGAACTGGCTCACAACCCGGAAATGCAGAAAACCTGGGAAAGCTATCACTTAATCCGTGACTCTATGCGGGGTGATACTCCTGAGTTGCTTCATTTCGATATTTCATCACGCGTGATGGCCGCCATTGAAGAAGAGCCCGTTCGTCAACCGACGACATTGATCCCAGAGGCCCAGCCTGCGCCGCATCAATGGCAGAAAATGCCATTCTGGCAGAAAGTACGTCCATGGGCGGCACAGCTTACCCAAATGGGCGTAGCGGCATGTGTATCGCTTGCAGTTATCGTTGGCGTCCAGCACTATAATGGACAATCTGAAACGTCCCAGCAGCCCGAAACACCGGTATTTAATACTCTGCCGATGATGGGGAAAGCCAGTCCGGTAAGTCTGGGAGTACCTTCTGAAGCGACCGCAAACAATGGTCAACAGCAGCAGGTACAGGAGCAGCGTCGTCGCATTAATGCCATGTTGCAGGATTACGAACTGCAACGTCGACTCCACTCTGAACAGCTTCAGTTTGAGCAGGCACAAACACAGCAAGCCGCTGTACAGGTGCCAGGAATTCAAACTTTAGGAACGCAATCGCAGTAATGAAGCAACTTTGGTTTGCCATGTCATTAGTGACAGGTAGCCTGTTATTCTCTGCTAACGCCTCGGCCACTCCCGCGTCCGGGGCGTTATTACAGCAGATGAACCTGGCCAGTCAGTCACTGAATTACGAGCTGTCATTCATCAGCATCAATAAACAGGGTGTTGAGTCTCTGCGTTATCGACATGCACGCCTCGATAACCGTCCGCTTGCACAGCTGTTGCAAATGGATGGCCCGCGCCGGGAAGTGGTACAGCGCGGCAATGAAATCAGCTACTTTGAGCCGGGCCTTGAACCGTTCACGCTTAATGGCGATTACATTGTTGATTCTCTGCCATCGCTCATTTATACCGATTTCAAACGCCTTTCCCCTTACTACGACTTTATCTCCGTGGGACGCACGCGTATTGCCGATCGTCTTTGCGAAGTCATTCGCGTAGTCGCCCGTGATGGCACACGCTACAGCTACATTGTGTGGATGGACACCGAATCGAAATTACCGATGCGGGTTGATCTCCTTGATCGCGATGGTGAAACGCTGGAACAATTTCGCGTGATTGCTTTTAACGTCAATCAGGATATCAGCAGCAGTATGCAGACGCTGGCGAAGGCGAACTTGCCGCCACTGCTTTCTGTTCCTGTAGGTGAAAAAGCCAAATTCAACTGGACTCCAACCTGGTTGCCGCAGGGGTTTAGCGAAGTCTCCAGTAGCCGACGCCCGTTGCCCACGATGGACAATATGCCCATCGAATCACGTCTCTATTCAGACGGCTTGTTCAGCTTCTCAGTAAACGTTAACCGCGCGACGCCATCGAGCACCGATCAGATGTTGCGTACCGGACGCCGAACAGTCAGCACCAGCATACGTGACAACGCGGAAATCACTATTGTTGGTGAACTACCGCCGCAAACGGCGAAACGCATTGCCGAGAACATTAAGTTCGGGGCAGCGCAATGATCAAAGAGTGGGCTACCGTCGTCTCCTGGCAAAACGGGCAAGCGCTGGTCAGTTGTGATGTCAAAGCCTCGTGCAGCAGCTGCGCTTCCCGCGCTGGCTGCGGCAGTCGCGTGTTGAATAAACTTGGTCCGCAAACCACACATACCATCGTCGTACCCTGTGATGAGCCGTTAGTGCCGGGGCAAAAAGTGGAATTAGGAATCGCTGAAGGTAGCCTGCTTAGTTCCGCATTACTGGTTTATATGTCGCCACTGTTGGGATTATTCCTTGTTGCTTCGTTATTTCAGCTACTCTTTGCTTCAGACATTGCGGCGTTATGCGGCGCAATTCTTGGTGGCGTTGGTGGATTCCTGATTGCGCGCGGCTACTCGCGAAAGTTTGCTGCCCGGGCTGAATGGCAACCGATCATTTTAAGCGTGGCATTGCCGCCAGGCCTTGTGCGGTTTGAAACATCTTCGGAAGACGCGAGCCAGTGATTTCACTGGCTTTGTTGCATTTTGCATAACAAATGCGAGGACGTTTCCAGATACCACAATCCATACGGTATGAACATTTCCTCGCCTCAATGTTGTAGTGTAGAATGCGGCCTTTCTATTAATACAGACGTTAAGCTCAGAACAGCGACTTCTAAAAGCCTGGTTAACCGGGCGTTAAGGCACAATAATCATACTTTATGAAGAATATACGTAACTTTTCGATCATAGCTCACATTGACCACGGTAAATCGACGCTGTCTGACCGTATTATCCAGATCTGCGGTGGCCTGTCTGACCGTGAAATGGAGGCGCAGGTTCTCGATTCCATGGATCTTGAGCGTGAGCGTGGCATTACCATCAAAGCGCAAAGCGTGACGCTGGACTACAAAGCGTCTGACGGTGAAACCTATCAGCTTAACTTTATCGACACCCCGGGCCACGTAGACTTCTCCTATGAAGTTTCCCGTTCGCTGGCTGCCTGTGAAGGTGCATTGCTGGTGGTCGACGCCGGGCAGGGCGTAGAAGCGCAAACTCTGGCGAACTGCTACACCGCGATGGAGATGGATCTCGAAGTGGTGCCGGTACTGAACAAGATTGACCTGCCGGCAGCCGATCCTGAACGCGTGGCGGAAGAAATTGAAGATATTGTTGGCATCGATGCCACCGACGCGGTGCGCTGTTCAGCGAAAACCGGCGTTGGCGTGCAGGACGTTCTCGAACGTCTGGTGCGCGACATTCCGCCGCCGGAAGGCGATCCAGAAGGTCCGTTACAGGCGCTGATTATCGACTCCTGGTTCGATAACTACCTGGGCGTGGTTTCACTTATCCGTATTAAAAACGGCACCCTGCGTAAGGGCGACAAAGTGAAAGTTATGAGCACCGGGCAGACCTATAACGCCGACCGCCTGGGGATCTTCACGCCGAAACAGGTTGATCGTACTGAACTGAAATGCGGCGAAGTAGGCTGGCTGGTGTGTGCGATCAAAGACATCCACGGTGCACCGGTAGGCGATACCTTAACGCTGGCGCGTAATCCGGCAGAAAAAGCGTTGCCTGGGTTTAAGAAAGTTAAACCGCAGGTATATGCCGGTCTGTTCCCGGTAAGTTCCGACGACTATGAAGCCTTCCGTGACGCGTTGGGCAAACTCAGCCTGAACGACGCTTCACTGTTCTATGAGCCAGAAAGCTCAACTGCGCTGGGCTTTGGTTTCCGCTGCGGCTTCCTCGGCCTGTTGCACATGGAGATCATTCAGGAACGTCTGGAACGTGAATACGATCTTGACCTGATTACCACAGCACCGACAGTAGTGTATGAAGTTGAAACTACGGCAAAAGAAGTTATCTACGTCGACAGCCCATCCAAGCTGCCAGCGGTAAATAACATCTACGAACTGCGCGAGCCGATTGCAGAGTGTCACATGCTGCTGCCGCAAGCGTATCTCGGTAACGTCATTACCCTGTGCGTGGAAAAACGCGGTGTACAGACCAACATGGTCTATCACGGAAACCAGGTAGCGCTGACCTACGAGATCCCGATGGCGGAAGTGGTGCTTGATTTCTTCGACCGACTGAAATCTACCTCGCGTGGTTATGCGTCTTTGGATTACAACTTCAAACGCTTCCAGGCTTCTGACATGGTGCGTGTTGACGTCTTAATCAACGGTGAACGTGTTGATGCGCTGGCATTGATCACCCACCGTGATAATTCGCAAAACCGTGGTCGCGAGCTGGTGGAGAAGATGAAAGATCTGATCCCACGCCAGCAGTTTGATATCGCTATTCAGGCAGCGATTGGAACGCACATCATTGCGCGTTCTACCGTGAAGCAGCTGCGTAAAAACGTACTGGCTAAATGCTATGGTGGTGATATCAGCCGTAAGAAAAAGCTGCTGCAGAAACAGAAAGAAGGTAAGAAACGTATGAAGCAGATCGGTAACGTTGAGCTGCCGCAGGAAGCGTTCCTTGCCATTCTGCACGTCGGCAAAGACAACAAATAACCCTTAGGAGTTGGCATGGCGAATATGTTTGCCCTGATTCTGGTGATTGCCACACTGGTGACGGGCATTTTATGGTGCGTGGATAAATTCTTTTTCGCACCTAAACGACGGGAACGTCAGGCAGCGGCGCAAGCGGCTGCCGGGGATTCACTGGATAAAGCAACACTGAAAAAGGTTGCGCCGAAGCCAGGCTGGCTGGAAACCGGGGCTTCTGTATTTCCGGTGCTGGCTATCGTATTGATTGTGCGTTCATTTATTTATGAACCGTTCCAGATCCCGTCAGGTTCGATGATGCCGACTCTGTTAATCGGTGACTTCATTCTGGTAGAGAAATTTGCTTACGGCATTAAAGATCCTATTTACCAGAAAACATTGATCGAAACCGGTCATCCGAAACGTGGCGATATCGTGGTCTTCAAATACCCGGAAGATCCGAAGCTTGATTACATCAAGCGAGCGGTAGGTTTACCGGGCGATAAAGTCACTTATGATCCGGTCGCGAAAGAAGTGACCATTCAACCTGGATGCAGTTCTGGTCAGGCGTGTGAAAACGCGCTGCCGGTAACTTATTCCAACGTTGAACCGAGCGATTTCGTACAGACCTTCTCGCGTCGTAACGGCGGAGAAGCGACCAGTGGCTTCTTTGAAGTGCCGAAAAACGAAACCAAAGAAAATGGTATTCGTCTTTCCGAACGTAAAGAGACGCTGGGCGATGTAACGCATCGTATCCTGACTGTGCCAATCGCCCAGGATCAGGTGGGTATGTATTACCAGCAGCCAGGGCAGCAACTGGCAACCTGGATTGTCCCGCCGGGTCAATACTTCATGATGGGCGATAACCGCGACAACAGCGCGGACAGCCGTTACTGGGGCTTTGTGCCGGAAGCGAATCTGGTTGGTCGGGCAACGGCAATCTGGATGAGTTTCGATAAGCAAGAAGGTGAATGGCCGACAGGTGTGCGCTTAAGTCGCATTGGTGGCATCCATTAATTGCTGCTTCTCGTTCACGTTGTCGTCATTCTGGCGGCAACGTGAATTATTTATGAGATAAATCTCCCCAGGCTAACGACATCCCTTATCGTTGTGTATAGAATATTCCCCCGAAGTTTAAGGTTGGCGCCTTCTGGTTGCCACGGCACACGAAACAGCGTTGGTTTCCACATATGGCGTAATGAATCCGCGACAAAGCGGTTAACAGAGCCTATGTGTATCAGGTCTGTTTCGTGTGCTGAATTGTTGACGCATTTATTTATTGGTATCGCATGAACCCCATCGTAATTAATCGGCTTCAACGGAAGCTGGGCTACACTTTTAATCATCAGGAACTGCTGCAGCAGGCATTAACTCACCGCAGCGCCAGCAGCAAACATAACGAGCGTTTAGAATTTTTAGGCGACTCAATCTTGAGCTACGTTATCGCCAATGCGCTGTATCACCGTTTCCCGCGTGTGGATGAAGGCGATATGAGCCGGATGCGCGCCACGCTGGTCCGTGGCAATACGCTGGCAGAACTGGCGCGCGAATTTGAGTTAGGCGAGTGCTTGCGTTTAGGGCCGGGTGAACTTAAAAGCGGTGGATTTCGTCGCGAGTCAATTCTCGCCGACACCGTCGAAGCATTAATTGGCGGCGTATTCCTCGACAGTGATATTCAAACTGTCGAGAAGTTAATCCTTAACTGGTATCAAACCCGTCTGGACGAAATTAGCCCAGGCGATAAACAAAAAGATCCGAAAACACGTCTGCAGGAATATTTGCAGGGTCGCCATCTGCCGCTGCCGACTTATCTGGTAGTTCAGGTCCGTGGCGAAGCGCACGATCAAGAATTTACAATCCACTGCCAGGTCAGCGGCCTGAGTGAACCGGTGGTTGGCACAGGTTCAAGCCGTCGTAAGGCTGAGCAGGCTGCCGCCGAACAGGCGTTGAAAAAACTGGAGCTGGAATGAGCATCGATAAAAGTTATTGCGGATTTATTGCCATCGTCGGGCGTCCGAACGTTGGCAAATCCACGCTGCTGAACAAACTGTTGGGGCAGAAAATCTCCATCACTTCCCGCAAAGCGCAGACAACTCGTCACCGCATTGTGGGTATCCATACTGAAGGCGCGTATCAGGCGATCTACGTCGACACCCCGGGCCTGCATATGGAAGAGAAGCGTGCTATTAACCGCCTGATGAACAAAGCGGCGAGCAGCTCCATTGGCGACGTTGAGCTGGTGATTTTTGTCGTTGAAGGCACCCGTTGGACGCCGGACGATGAAATGGTGCTCAACAAGCTGCGTGATGGCAAAGCGCCGGTGATCCTCGCGGTGAACAAAGTGGACAACGTGCAGGAGAAAGCCGATCTGCTGCCGCATCTGCAGTTCCTGGCAAGCCAGATGAACTTCCTCGATATTGTGCCGATCTCTGCCGAAACCGGGCTGAATGTCGACACTATCGCAGCAATCGTGCGTAAGCATCTGCCTGAAGCGACCCATCACTTCCCGGAAGATTACATCACCGATCGCTCGCAGCGTTTTATGGCGTCTGAAATCATCCGTGAAAAACTGATGCGTTTTCTCGGCGCAGAACTGCCGTACTCCGTGACCGTGGAGATCGAACGTTTTGTCACCAATGAACGTGGTGGTTATGACATCAACGGTTTGATTCTCGTTGAGCGCGAAGGGCAGAAGAAGATGGTCATTGGCAACAAAGGGGCCAAGATCAAAACCATCGGTATTGAAGCGCGTAAAGACATGCAGGAAATGTTCGAAGCGCCTGTCCACCTTGAGCTGTGGGTGAAAGTGAAATCCGGCTGGGCTGATGACGAACGCGCACTGCGTAGTCTCGGTTACGTTGACGATCTATAATTAGCATACTCTATGACTTTCGAGGTGCAGGAAGGCGGCAAGACCGTGAATCCCTGGGAGCTTACTAAAGTAAGTGACCAGGGGGAACGGGTGCAGCCAAGGCACCTGCAACTTGAAAGGCGACGAGTATGATGGAAGGCTGGCAGCGCGCATTTGTCCTGCATAGTCGCCCGTGGAGCGAAACCAGCCTGATGCTGGACGTCTTCACGGAGGAGTCGGGCCGCGTGCGTCTGGTTGCCAAAGGCGCACGCTCTAAACGCTCTACCCTGAAAGGTGCATTACAGCCTTTCACGCCTCTCTTGCTTCGCTTCGGTGGGCGCGGTGAAGTCAAAACACTGCGCAGTGCTGAAGCTGTCTCATTGGCGCTGCCATTAAGCGGTATCACGCTTTACAGCGGTCTGTACATCAACGAACTTCTCTCCCGCGTGCTGGAATACGAGACGCGCTTCTCTGAACTCTTTTTCGATTACTTGCACTGCATCCAGTCTCTGGCTGGAGCCACAGGCACACCGGAACCCGCGTTGCGCCGCTTTGAACTGGCATTGCTCGGGCATCTGGGTTATGGCGTCAATTTTACCCATTGTGCAGGTAGCGGCGAACCGGTGGATGACACCATGACGTATCGTTATCGCGAAGAAAAAGGGTTTATCGCCAGTGTAGTTATCGACAACAAAACCTTCACCGGAAGGCAGTTGAAAGCGTTACACACGCGGGAATTTCCTGACGCAGACACATTGCGTGCCGCGAAACGCTTTACCCGCATGGCGCTTAAGCCGTATCTTGGCGGTAAACCATTAAAGAGCAGGGAACTGTTCCGGCAGTTTATACCTAAGCGAACAGTGCAAACACATAATGACTGATGAGGATTGTCATGGCTGAATTACTGTTGGGCGTTAACATTGACCATATCGCAACGCTGCGTAATGCACGTGGTACTGCTTACCCCGACCCGGTGCAGGCCGCGTTTATTGCCGAGCAGGCTGGCGCGGATGGCATTACCGTGCATTTGCGTGAAGATCGTCGCCACATTACTGACCGCGACGTGCGCATCCTGCGTCAGACGCTGGATACCCGCATGAATCTGGAAATGGCGGTGACCGAAGAGATGCTGGCGATTGCCATTGAGACGAAGCCTCATTTTTGCTGCCTGGTACCGGAAAAGCGCCAGGAAGTGACAACCGAAGGTGGCCTGGACGTCGCAGGTCAGCGTGACAAAATGCGCGATGCCTGTAAACGTCTGGCGGATGCCGGGATTCAGGTTTCTCTGTTTATCGACGCAGATGAAGAGCAGATCAAAGCTGCAGCAGAGGTAGGTGCCCCGTTTATCGAGATCCACACCGGTTGTTATGCCGATGCAAAAACTGACGCTGAACAGGCGCAAGAGTTGGCGCGCATTGCTAAAGCCGCGACCTTTGCCGCAAGTCTCGGTCTGAAAGTTAACGCCGGCCACGGTCTGACCTATCACAACGTGAAAGCCATTGCCGCCATTCCTGAGATGCATGAACTGAATATTGGCCATGCCATTATTGGTCGTGCAGTGATGACCGGACTGAAAGATGCGGTGGCAGAAATGAAGCGTCTGATGCTGGAAGCGCGTGGCTAATGGCAATATTAGGTTTAGGCACGGATATCGTGGAGATCGCTCGCATTGAAGCGGTGATCGCCCGATCCGGTGAGCGCCTGGCTCGCCGCGTATTAAGCGATAACGAATGGGAAATCTGGAAAACGCACCAACAGCCAGTGCGTTTTCTGGCGAAGCGTTTTGCTGTGAAAGAAGCGGCGGCAAAAGCGTTTGGAACCGGGATCCGCAATGGTCTGGCGTTTAATCAGTTTGAAGTATTCAACGATGAGCTTGGTAAGCCACGGTTGCGACTGTGGGGCGAGGCATTAAAACTGGCGGAAAAGCTGGGCGTCGCACATATGCATGTGACGCTGGCAGATGAACGTCATTATGCTTGCGCCACGGTAATTATTGAAAGTTAAAATAATACCGTTCTCTTTATAAAGTAAAACCCCCGAACTGGTAAGGAACGGGGGTTTTACTTTATAACTTTAATTTTGTGCAGCACACGATTCCAACGGAAATGATTATGGATCAATTTAGTTGACCTGTACAAGCAACTTGCAATCTCTGACATAAAAAACTCGAGTCGGGACGAAGAATTTAATATTGATGAGAAGATTAACGTGACTGTTTTTTGATAAGTACATTAGAATCGGCGTCGTTATTGGATATTTTGCTGTGTTCCACACCATGCCACTGAATTCCCCCATTGAAACGAGTGGTGTCGTCAAAGCTCTGGTGTGGAGTGCAGCACTCGATTCCAATAACTCGCACGTTCAGTTTTGGGGAGATGTAAGGGCTAATCTGAACGGCTGCATTCCTTGTTTAAGGAAAAACGAATGACTGATTGTCGATACCTGTTTAAACGGGTCATTAAAGTCATCATTGCTGTTTTACAGCTGATCCTTCTGTTCTTATAACACAAGGAAACGTACTTAAGGCGCGTCAGGTTAACCAGCCAGTCGCGCCTTTAATAATTATAAATAAATGTCTGCGCAGATATTATATGAATTCATTTGGCGAATGATTATGCCGTTGTCATCATTTAAATAAATATAATAGCGTCAAGGTTTCTCTAAAAAATAATAAAAACTCTACTTCCAGAGCAGAATATTAAATTTTATCTGCGTGATGCATTAGCACAAATTTATCCCACAACTGCTCTTCTGTCTCGACATGCGCCGGATCTTTCACAATAGTATTAGGGATCGGACACACCTTCTGGCAGGTTGGCGTCTCGTAGTGACCAACGCATTCGGTACACTTATCGCTGTTAATCTCGTAGATATGATCTCCCATTGAAATCGCCTCATTCGGGCATTCAGGTTCACACATATCACAATTGATGCATTTTTTAGTGATTAACAGCGCCATAAGGAAACTCTCAAAACAACACAAACCGGGCGGGCATTATACGCGCATTCTTTGCTCAAACCAGTTTTTTCACCAGTGCTTCGCTGTGGCGAATGCGCTCAGGCGCCAGTTCCAGGTCCTGCTGGATTAGCGCAATGAACAGCAAATCTGTAAGCATTCCCTGAGCGTGACAAGCGGAGATCGATGCACTATTCGTCGCCTGTTCTTCGGCAATAGTATACAGGCAGTGCGACGCTCGTTGTTGCAGAGCATTCGGCGTGAAACCGGTAATTGCCAGCACCTTTCCACCCACGCGCAGCATCTCATCTGCCGCGAGATTTAACTCACGTCGTACACCAGTGTAAGAGATGGCTAATAACAGGTCGTCCGGTGAAGATGCCTGTACAGTAGCGAGCAACGCATGCATATCGCGTTCTGCGGCAGCATTGAAACCAATCTTCATCAGTTTCCAGGCAAAGTTTTGCGCTACCAGACCCGAAGCGCCAATGCCAGTCAAAATAATCCGCCTCGCAGAACGCAGCATCACCACGCATTCATGCAATTTCTCTTCACTGTTAACGTTCAGCGTCGCATACATGGCAGCCGTGTTTTCTTTTATGAGTTTTTCACCTACCAGTCGCAGCGGATCATCACCGCGAATTTGGTTATGAATGGGGACAGAAGGGGATTCCGGCTGGCTCGCCAGAGCTTCGCTTAACGCCAGTTTTAAGGCTGGAAAACCTTTATAGCCGAGTTTTTGTGCGAATTTCACTACGCTGGATTGACTGACCCCAGCTTCGTTGGCCAATTGCTGCGAACTTAAATGGCGCGCCGTATCAGGTTGTAGCAGGAGATAGTCCGCCAGTTTTTTATCACTCTGGGCAAGCTGCTGGTAACGCTGACGAATACGAAGTAAGCCGTTCATATCTTTCCTCGCGATAAAATAATGGCGACAACAGGCAATATGAGACACAAGCGAGTGAATATTATATTCCATAGCTTGTAAGATCTATGAATTAAAAATTCCATTCAGCATTATACGGTAGATTGTTGCCGGAAAAGTGATGATCTATCTGTTAGGCTATGTAGTAGCGATGATTAATCAGGATGTTTCAGTCCAGAGGAGTATGGTTTGGCAACTCACGAGCGTCGTGTGGTGTTTTTTGACTTAGATGGAACATTGCATCAACAGGATATGTTCGGTAGTTTTCTACGCTACTTACTGCGTCGCCAACCGCTGAATACACTGCTTGTCCTGCCGCTATTGCCGGTTATTGCCATGGCATTATTGATAAAAGGCCGTGCTGCGCGCTGGCCGATGAGTCTGCTATTGTGGGGATGCACTTTTGGTCACAGCGAAGCGCGTTTACAGGCATTACAAGCCGATTTTGTACACTGGTTTCGCGACAATGTGACTGCCTTTCCGCTGGTGCAAGAGCGCCTGACCAGCTACTTGCTCAGTTCTGATGCTGATATCTGGTTGATTACCGGTTCTCCACAGCCGCTGGTTGAAGCGGTCTATTTCGATACGCCCTGGTTACCGCGGGTGAATCTTATCGCCAGCCAAATTCAGCGTGGTTATGGCGGCTGGGTATTGACAATGCGTTGCCTCGGGCATGAGAAGGTCGCGCAACTGGAACGCAAAATCGGCACGCCACTGCGGTTGTACAGTGGTTACAGCGACAGTAATCAGGACAACCCGCTGCTTTATTTCTGCCAGCATCGTTGGCGAGTAACCCCGCGCGGTGAACTCCAGCAACTGGAATAGAGTAAAGCATAGCGTCCGTGTATAATGCGCCGCGCTTTTATAACCGGAGTTTTCTTTTTGTCTGAAGTCGAATTTAGTCACGAATACTGGATGCGCCATGCCATGACGCTGGCAAAGCGTGCCTGGGACGAGCGGGAAGTACCGGTCGGCGCGGTATTAGTGCATAACAACCGGGTAATCGGCGAGGGCTGGAATCGTCCGATTGGTCGGCATGATCCTACCGCGCACGCTGAAATCATGGCCCTGCGTCAGGGCGGTCTGGTGATGCAAAATTATCGCCTGATCGACGCCACATTATATGTCACGCTGGAGCCGTGTGTGATGTGCGCCGGAGCGATGATTCACAGCCGGATTGGTCGTGTAGTTTTTGGTGCACGAGATGCGAAAACGGGGGCTGCCGGATCATTAATGGATGTGTTGCACCATCCGGGCATGAATCACCGGGTGGAAATCACGGAAGGGATATTGGCGGAAGAGTGTGCTGCGCTGCTCAGCGACTTCTTTCGCATGCGCCGTCAGGAAATCAAAGCGCAGAAAAAAGCGCAATCTTCTGCGGATTAATTTTGCTTCTTTTCACTTCCCTTCCTGGAAAACAGCAGCGAAGGGGAGTGTGTCAGATAGTTAGATGACGACTGTGAAAGAAACGAGAGAAAAGGAAATTTCCCTTTACTCAATTCTGTTGGCGACACTGCCGGATAATCCTGAGCCAGCTGCATCGCCGCTTCTGTTGCCTGCTTTTCTTTCTCTTGCAGATAACCCACCAGACTAATCTGATACTTACGGATATTCTCGACATAGGCGTAAGCTTCATGTCCCCGCGCATAACCGTAAGTCAGCTTGCTGTAATAGGGTTTCTGGCTAAGTAAAGGCAGACGTTGTTTAACATCGGTCCAGCTGTCTGGATTACCTTTGGTTTTTGCCGTCAGGGCGCGAGCATCCAGCATATGCGCATAACCCATATTGTAAGCGGCGAGCGCAAACCAAATCCGTTCATTTTCTGGCACGCTTTCCGGCACTTTACTCATCATATCCTGCAAATAACGCGCGCCGCCGCTGATGCTTTGTTCAGCATCGGTACGATCGGTAATGCCCAGGCTTTGCGCGGTATTTTTGGTCAACATCATCATGCCGCGCACACCGGTCGGCGAGGTGGCCTGCGCGTCCCAATGTGATTCCTGGTAAGCAATAGCCGCCAGCAAACGCCAGTCAATTTCCTCGGCGTATTTCTCAAACAAAGGTTTTAATTGTGGCAGCACCGCATCGACGGCGCGTAAAAATGTGCGCGTATCGACATAATCAAAATCATCGCCATGCCCCAGGTATTTCTCTTCAATGCGTGCCAGCGTGCCGTCCTCATTCATTTTGTTGAAGAAGTCGAGCAGAGCTGCGGAAAGGGTATTATCGTCATCTAACTGGCTAAACCAGGTCACTGGTTGTTCATCGGTGATATCGAGTGCCACGGCGAGTTCCGGGTGAACTCGCTGGAACAGGCTGATGGCGACAGAATCAGCAATGGTGTAATCCAGCTTACCTCCGATGACATCTTCCAGTAATTCCGCTGAGCCTTTTTTGTCGTCCACCTTCCAGCTTAAATCCGGGAATTTAGTTTCTTTCAGTCTTTGTAGATCGTTAACGACGACGTGTCCTGGTGCGATGGAGAGCTGTTCCGCCGTCAAATTGCCCAGCGTGCGTGGGCGATATTGACCCACTTTGTAAACCAGTTGTTGTGAAACGGAATAATAGGTAGGACCAGGCTGATAGTTTTTTACCCGCTCACTGTTATAAACCAGACCTGCTGCCAGCAGGTCGGCGTTGCCGTTGTCGAGATCGTCAAACAACTGGCTGATATTCTGCCGTACGGTCACTTTCAGTTTCACGCCGAGGTAGTCGGCAAATTGTTTGGCTAACTCATAATCCAGCCCGGAAGAGTTACCGTTAATCTCATTCCAGGTGAGGGGAGTATGAATGGTGCTCACGCGCAATTCTCCCCGCGCTTGAATGGCGGCGATACGGTTGTCGGCTTTACCAAACCACGGAATAGACGGCCAGAGAGCTACCGCAAGAAGCAGTGCCAGAATGCCAATGAACAGATAATTAATCTTTAATTTTTTCAATTAGTTAATTCTCTGTGTCGTTCGTGTCCTGGCTTGAAAAAACGATATGCTAAACAAAGGTATAATCATCAATGAGCGGCATTTTGCGTAAACCTGTGCCAGTTGGCAACTTATTACAGCCATTGGCGGCACGCGTTGCTAATTCACGATGGTGATTTTATTTCCACGCAAACGGTTTCGTCAGCGCATCAGATTCTTTATAATGACGCCCGTTTCCCCCCCTTGGGTACACCGAAAGCTTAGAAGACGAGAGACTTATGATGGAAATTCTGCGTGGTTCGCCTGCACTGTCGGCATTCCGAATCAATAAACTGCTGGCGCGTTTTCAGGCTGCCAGGCTCCCGGTTCACAACATTTACGCCGAGTATGTCCATTTTGCTGACCTCAATGCGCCGTTAAACGAAGAAGCGCACGCGCAACTTGAACGCCTGTTGAAATATGGTCCGGCACTCGCCAGCCATGCCCCGGAAGGCAAATTACTGCTGGTGACCCCGCGTCCTGGCACCATCTCTCCCTGGTCTTCGAAAGCGACCGATATCGCTCATAACTGCGGGCTGCAACAGGTAAACCGCCTTGAGCGCGGCGTTGCTTACTATATAGAAGCCGGTACGCTGACCAATGAACAGTGGCAGCAGGTTACCGCTGAACTACACGACCGCATGATGGAAACGGTCTTTTTTGCTTTAGATGATGCAGAGCAGCTGTTTGCGCATCATCAACCGACTCCGGTCACCAGCGTTGATTTGCTGGGGCAGGGCCGTCAGGCGCTAATCGACGCTAACCTGCGTCTTGGCCTGGCACTGGCGGAAGATGAAATTGACTATCTGCAAGATGCTTTCACAAAGCTTGGTCGTAACCCGAACGACATCGAGCTGTATATGTTCGCCCAGGCGAACTCTGAGCACTGCCGTCATAAGATTTTTAACGCCGACTGGATTATCGACGGTGAACAGCAGCCGAAATCGCTGTTCAAGATGATCAAAAATACCTTCGAAACCACGCCGGATCACGTTCTCTCTGCGTATAAAGATAACGCCGCGGTGATGGAAGGTTCTGAAGTGGGCCGCTACTTTGCTGACCACGAAACGGGCCGCTACGATTTCCATCAGGAACCGGCGCATATTCTGATGAAAGTCGAAACTCACAACCACCCGACGGCAATTTCTCCGTGGCCGGGCGCGGCGACCGGTTCCGGCGGTGAAATCCGCGATGAAGGTGCCACCGGGCGCGGCGCGAAGCCGAAAGCCGGTCTGGTTGGTTTCTCCGTTTCCAACCTGCGAATTCCTGGCTTCGAACAGCCGTGGGAGGAAGATTTCGGTAAGCCTGAGCGCATTGTCACCGCGCTGGACATCATGACCGAAGGTCCGCTGGGCGGCGCGGCATTTAACAACGAATTTGGTCGTCCGGCGCTGAACGGCTACTTCCGTACTTATGAAGAAAAAGTGAACAGCCACAATGGCGAAGAGCTGCGCGGTTATCACAAACCGATCATGCTGGCGGGCGGGATCGGCAACATTCGCGCCGATCACGTACAAAAAGGCGAGATCAACGTTGGTGCGAAGCTGGTCGTTCTCGGCGGCCCGGCAATGAACATCGGTCTTGGCGGCGGTGCGGCGTCTTCTATGGCGTCTGGTCAGTCTGATGCGGATCTCGACTTTGCTTCTGTTCAGCGCGACAACCCGGAAATGGAACGTCGTTGCCAGGAAGTGATCGACCGTTGCTGGCAGCTTGGTGATGCCAACCCAATCCTGTTTATCCACGACGTTGGTGCAGGCGGTCTTTCTAACGCTATGCCGGAACTGGTAAGCGACGGCGGGCGCGGCGGTAAATTTGAACTGCGCGATATCCTGAGCGACGAACCGGGTATGAGCCCGCTGGAAATCTGGTGTAACGAATCCCAGGAACGCTACGTGCTGGCGGTTGCTGCCGATCAGTTACCGCTGTTTGACGAACTGTGTAAGCGTGAACGCGCGCCATACGCGGTGATTGGTGAAGCGACCGAAGAACTGCATCTTTCTCTGCACGATCGTCATTTTGATAATCAGCCGATCGATCTGCCGCTGGACGTACTGCTGGGCAAAACGCCGAAGATGACCCGCGATGTGCAAACGCTGAAAGCGAAAGGCGATGCGCTGACCCGTGAAGGGATCACCATTGCTGACGCGGTGAAACGTGTGCTGCATCTGCCGACCGTGGCGGAGAAAACCTTCCTCGTTACCATTGGCGACCGTAGCGTAACCGGCATGGTGGCGCGCGATCAGATGGTGGGTCCGTGGCAGGTGCCTGTCGCTAACTGCGCGGTCACTACCGCCAGCCTCGACAGCTACTATGGCGAAGCGATGGCAATTGGCGAACGTGCGCCAGTTGCACTGCTGGATTTCGCCGCCTCTGCCCGTCTGGCGGTCGGTGAAGCGTTAACCAATATTGCCGCAACACAGATTGGCGATATCAAACGCATTAAACTTTCCGCCAACTGGATGGCGGCGGCAGGCCACCCTGGTGAAGATGCGGGCCTGTATGAAGCCGTTAAAGCCGTGGGCGAAGAGCTTTGTCCGGCGCTGGGCCTGACGATCCCGGTGGGTAAAGATTCAATGTCGATGAAAACCCGCTGGCAGGAAGGTAGCGAAGAGCGCGAAATGACCTCGCCGCTGTCGCTGGTTATTTCTGCATTTGCCCGCGTGGACGATGTGCGTCACACCATCACGCCGCAGCTTTCTACCGAAGATAACGCACTGCTGCTGATTGATTTGGGCAAAGGTAATAACGCGCTGGGCGCAACGGCGCTGGCGCAGGTTTATCGTCAGCTTGGCGACAAACCGGCTGATGTGCGCGACGTCGCGCAACTGAAAGGCTTCTATGACGCGATTCAGGCGCTGGTTGCACAGCGTAAGCTGCTCGCGTACCACGACCGCTCTGATGGCGGCCTGCTGGTAACGCTGGCGGAAATGGCCTTTGCTGGTCATTGCGGCATTGACGCGGATATCGCCTCTCTGGGCGACGATCACCTGGCGGCGTTGTTTAACGAAGAACTGGGAGCGGTGATTCAGGTTCGTGCCGCTGACCGTGAAGCAGTCGAAGCGGTACTGGCACAGCATGGCCTTGCTGAGTGCGTCCATTATGTCGGCCAGGCTGTTTCTGGCGATCGTTTTGTGATTACCGCCAACGGGCAGACTGTATTCAGCGAAAGCCGCACCACGTTGCGTGTCTGGTGGGCGGAAACCACCTGGCAGATGCAGCGCCTGCGTGACAACCCGGAGTGTGCCGATCAGGAACATCAGGCGAAATCCAACGACGCTGATCCGGGCCTGAATGTGAAACTGTCGTTCGATATTAACGAAGATGTAGCAGCTCCGTTTATCGCTACTGGCGCGCGCCCGAAAGTTGCCGTACTGCGTGAGCAAGGCGTGAACTCGCATGTTGAAATGGCGGCAGCTTTCCATCGTGCGGGCTTCGACGCTATCGACGTGCATATGAGCGACCTGCTGACTGGACGCACTGGTCTGGAGGATTTCCATGCCCTGGTCGCGTGCGGTGGTTTCTCCTACGGTGATGTGCTGGGTGCCGGTGAAGGTTGGGCGAAGTCTATTCTGTTCAACAACCGTGTACGCGATGAGTTTGCAACCTTCTTCCATCGTCCGCAAACGCTGGCGCTGGGGGTATGTAACGGTTGCCAGATGATGTCTAATCTGCGTGAGCTGATCCCAGGTAGCGAGCTGTGGCCTCGTTTCGTGCGTAACACCTCCGATCGCTTTGAAGCGCGTTTCAGCCTGGTTGAAGTGACCCAAAGCCCGTCTCTGCTGTTGCAGGGGATGGTGGGCTCGCAGATGCCGATTGCTGTGTCTCACGGTGAAGGGCGCGTTGAAGTACGCGATGCGGCGCATCTGGCGGCACTGGAAAGCAAAGGGCTGGTTGCGCTGCGCTATGTCGATAATTTCGGCAAAGTCACCGAAACCTACCCGGCTAACCCGAACGGTTCCCCGAACGGTATTACGGCGGTCACTACCGAAAGCGGTCGTGTCACCATTATGATGCCGCACCCGGAACGTGTTTTCCGTACTGTCAGCAACTCCTGGCATCCGGAAAACTGGGGCGAGGATGGCCCATGGATGCGTATTTTCCGTAATGCGCGTAAGCAGCTGGGATAAGGCTGCGGAAATTCCACGCAACCCATTGTTTTGTCGGCCGGATAAGGTTTCACGCCGCATCCGGCATTACACACAACCACTTAGCCAACAATTATAAGCTCCCAACTCCGGGAGCTTTTTTTGTGTCTGTAAATCACGACAATGGGTGGTTTGCCGTGTCGCTTATAGGTGACATGTAACTTATTGATTTAATTTAAAACGAATAATTTAAGCTTTGGGCGTCTCTTTTAAGCGACACACTGGCTGATTTATAGCCAACCAGTGGAACAGCCATTAATTCATTAAAGCTATGTTTTATCAGTACGTTATCAAACCATTTTATTTATTGGCACAGTTACTGCATAATAATAACCAGTGGCTCATTCACCCACTTATGTCAGCCCCTTCTGGACGTGCTACATAAAATTCGAATGACGCACAACAAGGTGCCTGCCGTCCAACTTCTGATATCAGCGTAGCTATATCAACCATCGGGCGAAACGTCGAGTTAGGCACCGCCTTATTCCACAACAAAGCCGGGTAATTCCCGGCTTTGTTGTATCTGAACTCCCCCTCGGTTAGCATCTGGCTATTCGCGTCTGACGAGAGTAACACCTTGAAACGCTGGCCTGTTTTTCCCCGTTCATTACGACAATTAGTCATGCTGGCATTCTTGCTGATTCTGCTGCCTCTGCTGGTACTGGCATGGCAAGCCTGGCAAAGCCTTAATGCGCTTAGCGATCAGGCGGCGCTGGTCAATCGCACAACGCTTATTGACGCCCGGCGCAGTGAGGCAATGACTAATGCGGCACTGGAGATGGAGCGTAGCTACCGTCAGTATTGCGTGCTGGACGACTCAACCCTGGCGAAGGTCTATCAAAGCCAGCGTAAACGTTACAGCGAAATGCTCGATGCCCACGCAGGCGTACTGCCGGACGATAAACTTTACCAGGCATTGCGTCAGGATTTGAACAATCTGGCTCAACTTCAGTGTAACAACAGTGGGCCGGATGCGGCGGCTGCCGCGCGTCTGGAAGCCTTTGCCAATGCCAATGCCGAAATGGTACAGGCCACGCGTACCGTGGTGTTTTCACGCGGGCAACAACTCCAGCGAGAGATAGCCGAACGCGGACAGTATTTCGGCTGGCAGTCACTGGTGTTGTTTCTGGTGAGTCTGATAATGGTGCTGCTTTTCACCCGAATGATTATTGGTCCGGTGAAAAATATCGAGCGGATGATCAACCGTCTGGGGGAAGGACGCTCACTGGGTAATAGCGTCTCGTTCAGTGGACCGAGCGAGTTACGCTCGGTTGGGCAACGTATTCTTTGGTTAAGTGAACGCCTGTCATGGCTGGAATCCCAGCGCCATCAATTTTTAAGACATTTATCTCATGAATTAAAAACGCCACTGGCGAGTATGCGCGAGGGCACTGAATTACTGGCTGACCAGGTTGTCGGGCCGCTTACGCCAGAGCAAAAAGAGGTGGTAAGCATCCTCGACAGCAGCAGCCGCAATTTGCAAAAACTTATAGAACAACTGCTTGATTACAACCGTAAACAGGCAGATGGCGCGGTGGAACTGGAGAATGTTGAGTTAGCACCGTTGGTGGAGACGGTAGTTTCCGCTCACAGCCTGCCAGCTCGGACTAAAATGATGCATACCGACGTTGATCTCAAGGCAACAGCATGCCTGGCGGAACCCATGCTGCTGATGAGCGTGCTGGATAATCTTTACTCCAATGCGGTGCACTACGGGGCTGAATCCGGTAACATTTGCCTTCGCAGCAGTTTACATGGCGCACGGGTTTATATTGATGTCATCAATACAGGCACACCCATTCCGCAAGAGGAACGCGCCATGATCTTCGAACCCTTTTTTCAGGGAAGTCACCAGCGAAAAGGGGCGGTGAAGGGGAGCGGTCTGGGATTAAGCATTGCCAGGGATTGTATTCGCCGTATGCAGGGGGAACTGTATCTGGTCGACGAGAGCGGGCAAGACGTTTGCTTCCGCATTGAATTGCCTTCGTCGAAAAACACGAAATAATGTTAAGGCCTATCCCATCAGGCTATTTTATTTGCCAGTTCGGCCCCGGGCAGTGCTCGAAATCCTCACGTACTACGTGTACGCTCCGGTTTCTCCGCGCTGTCCGTGTCCAAACTGCCTGCAACAATTACGCCCACTGGGATAGGCTCTGAGTCTGGTGAATATGCGACACATTTTTCAACGATTTTTATCCCGACGGCTGTGGCTGGCGGGGTTGCCTTGTCTGGCGCTGCTGGGCTGCGTGCAGAATCACAATAAGCCAGCCATTAATGCACCAGTAGAAGAAAAAATCCCGGTTTATCAACTGGCTGATTATCTTCCTACTGAATGTAGCGACATCTGGGCGCTGCAAGGTAAATCAACTGAAACTAACCCGCTTTACTGGCTACGGGCGATGGATTGCGCCAACCGCTTAATGCCAGCACAGTCGCGTCAGGAAGCGCGCAAGTATGGTGATGGCAGCTGGCAAAATACCTTTAAGCAGGGGATTTTGCTTGCCGATGCCAAAATCACGCCTTTTGAGCGCCGCCAACTGGTCGCGCGCATTGATGCGTTAAGTACTGAGATCCCGGCGCAGGTTCGCCCGTTGTATCAACTCTGGCGCGACGGACAGGCGTTGCAACTGCAACTGGCGGAAGAGCGCCTACGTTACAGTAAACTCCAGCAATCCAGCGACAGCGAACTGGACGCCCTGCGCCAGCAGCAACACGTTCTACAGCAACAACTGGAACTAACCACCCGCAAGCTGGAGAACCTGACGGATATTGAACGTCAACTCTCGACTCGCAAACCGGCCGGAAATTTCCCACCGGACACGCCGCACGAGAGTGAAAAAAACGCGCCATCCACCAATGAGGTCACCCCTGATGAGCCATAAACCTGCGCATTTATTATTGGTCGATGACGATCCAGGATTACTGAAATTACTTGGCCTGCGCCTGACCAGCGAAGGCTACAGCGTGGTCACGGCAGAAAGTGGTGCCGAGGGGCTGCGGATACTGAATCGTGAAAAAGTGGATTTAGTCATCAGCGACCTGCGGATGGATGAAATGGATGGTATGCAACTGTTTGCTGAAATCCAGAAAGTGCAGCCAGGTATGCCGGTAATCATCCTCACCGCGCATGGCTCCATTCCCGATGCCGTTGCCGCGACACAGCAGGGCGTGTTTAGTTTCCTCACTAAGCCCGTCGATAAAGACGCGCTATATCAGGCAATTGACGATGCGCTGGAACAATCCGCGCCAGCCACCGACGAACGTTGGCGCGAGGCGATTGTCACTCGCAGCCCGCTGATGCTGCGTTTGCTGGAACAGGCCCGGCTGGTGGCGCAATCAGACGTTAGCGTTTTGATTAACGGTCAGAGCGGCACCGGGAAAGAGATTTTTGCCCAGGCTATCCACAACGCCAGCCCGCGTAACAGCAAGCCGTTTATTGCCATTAACTGTGGCGCATTGCCCGAGCAGTTGCTGGAGTCGGAGCTGTTTGGTCATGCGCGTGGCGCGTTTACTGGTGCCGTCAGCAATCGCGAAGGTTTATTCCAGGCGGCGGAAGGCGGTACGCTGTTTCTCGATGAGATTGGCGATATGCCAGCACCGTTGCAGGTCAAATTGCTGCGCGTATTGCAGGAGCGAAAAGTCCGTCCGCTGGGCAGTAACCGCGATATTGATATCGACGTGCGGATTATTTCTGCGACCCACCGCGACTTACCAAAAGCGATGGCGCGCGGGGAATTTCGCGAAGATCTCTATTACCGCCTCAATGTCGTCAGCCTTAAAATTCCGGCACTGGCGGAGCGCACGGAAGACATTCCGCTACTGGCAAACCACTTATTGCGCCAGGCGGCAGAGCGACATAAGCCGTTTGTCCGCGCGTTCTCCACCGATGCGATGAAACGCCTGATGACTGCCAGCTGGCCGGGAAATGTGCGCCAGTTGGTCAACGTGATTGAACAGTGCGTGGCGCTGACCTCATCTCCGGTGATTAGCGATGCATTAGTAGAGCAGGCGCTGGAGGGCGAAAACACGGCGCTGCCCACCTTTGTTGAGGCACGTAACCAGTTTGAACTCAATTACTTGCGCAAGTTGCTGCAAATCACCAAAGGCAACGTCACCCACGCGGCGAGAATGGCGGGGCGCAACCGGACAGAATTTTATAAACTGCTTTCCCGACACGAGCTGGATGCAAACGATTTCAAGGAATGAATCGGTGTAATGTGTTACGTTTAGCAGATCAAAAGACAGGCGACCTTTTCAAGGAATAGCATGAAAAAGATTGATGCGATTATTAAACCCTTCAAGCTGGACGATGTCCGTGAAGCACTGGCCGAAGTCGGTATTACCGGCATGACCGTGACCGAAGTGAAAGGCTTTGGGCGCCAGAAAGGCCACACTGAGCTGTATCGCGGTGCGGAATATATGGTGGATTTTCTGCCGAAGGTGAAAATTGAGATCGTCGTGCCGGACGACATTGTCGATATCTGCGTAGACACGATTATTCGTACGGCGCAAACCGGCAAAATTGGTGATGGTAAAATTTTCGTCTTCGACGTGGCACGGGTCATTCGTATCCGTACCGGCGAAGAGGACGACGCGGCGATTTAAACCGCGTCAAGGGTTGCCGGATGTCTCCATCCGGCAACATCAAATCACAGCACTTTATGCGGGCCAAAGCATTCGTAATGAATGTTTTCCTGCTTCACACCCAGGTCCACTAACTGTTTCGCGGCAAACTGCATGAAGCCAACCGGACCGCAGAGATAGAACTGCATGGCCGGATCGCTGAACGCACCTTCCAGTTTGCTCAAATCCATCAGACCTTCGCTATCAAACTGACCTTTAGCGCGATCGGCTTCGCTCGGCTGGCGATACCAGGTATGCGCGGTAAAGCGCGGCAGTGCTTGCCCCAGTTCCTTAACTTCATCAGCAAAGGCGTGAACATCGCCATTTTCTGCCGCGTGGAACCAGTTTACCTGGGCGTTATGGCCTGCTTTTGCCAGCGTATCGAGCATAGCCAGCATTGGCGTTTGCCCTACACCCGCAGAGATCAGTGTTACCGGCGTGTCATCTGTCACATCCATAAAGAAATCACCCGCCGGAGCTACCAGCTTCACGACATCGCCAACGTTGGCGTGATTGTGCAGCCAGTTGGATACCTGCCCGCCATCTTCGCGTTTCACCGCAATACGATAGCCTTTGCCATCAGGTTTACGAGTCAAAGAGTACTGACGAATTTCCTGATGCGGGAAACCCTCTGGTTTCAGCCAGACGCCGAGATATTGTCCCGGACGGTATTCTGCCACTGCGCCACCGTCGACCGGCTCCAGTTCGAAGCTGGTGATCAGTGCACTGCGCGGTGTTTTAGCCACAATGCGGAAATCGCGAGTACCTTCCCAGCCACCGGCTTTGCTGGCGTTTTCGTTATAGATTTCCGCCTCGCGACTGATAAATACATTAGCCAGTACGCCATAGGCTTTACCCCACGCGTCCAGCACTTCCTGGCCTGGGCTGAACATTTCGTCCAGCGTCGCCAACAGGTGTTCGCCGACGATGTTGTACTGTTCCGGTTTGATCTGGAAACTGGTGTGCTTCTGCGCGATTTTTTCTACCGCTGGCAGCAGCGCAGGCAGGTTTTCAATATTACTGGCGTAGGCGGCAATCGCGTTAAACAGGGCTTCACGTTGATCGCCATTACGCTGGTTACTCATGTTAAAAATTTCTTTGAGTTCTGGGTTATGAGTAAACATACGGTCGTAGAAATGGGCGGTTAACTTTGGCCCTGTTTCTACCAGTAAAGGGATGGTGGCTTTTACTGTAGCGATGGTTTGAGCGTCAAGCATATGGTCTTCCTTTTTTTGCATCTTAATTGATGTATCTCAAATGCATCTTATAAAAAATAGCCCTGCACTGTAAATGGTTCTTTTGGTGTTTTTCATCAAGAATGTGATGAAGTGAAAAATTTGCATCACAAACCTGAAAAGAAATCCGTTTCCGGTTGCAGGCCCTTTATTCTCCAAAGCCTTGCACAGCTTGAAGGTAATCGTTTGCGTAAATTCCTTTGTCAAGACCTGTTATCGCACAATGATTCGGTTATACTGTTCGCCGTTGTCCATCAGGACCGCCAAAATTAGGCGAAAAAATTTTATTGTTAGCTGAGTCAGGAGATGCGGATGTTAAAGCGTGAAATGAACATTGCCGATTATGATGCCGAACTGTGGCAGGCTATGGAGCAGGAAAAAGTACGTCAGGAAGAGCACATCGAACTGATCGCCTCCGAAAACTACACCAGCCCGCGCGTAATGCAGGCGCAGGGTTCTCAGCTGACCAACAAATATGCTGAAGGTTATCCGGGCAAGCGCTACTACGGCGGTTGCGAGTATGTTGATATCGTTGAACAACTGGCGATCGATCGTGCGAAAGAGCTGTTCGGCGCTGACTACGCTAACGTCCAGCCGCACTCCGGCTCCCAGGCTAACTTTGCGGTCTACACCGCGCTGCTGGAACCAGGTGATACCGTTCTGGGTATGAACCTGGCGCATGGCGGTCACCTGACTCACGGTTCTCCGGTTAACTTCTCCGGTAAACTGTACAACATCGTTCCTTACGGTATCGATGCTACCGGTCATATCGACTACGCCGATCTGGAAAAACAAGCCAAAGAACACAAGCCGAAAATGATTATCGGTGGTTTCTCTGCATATTCCGGCGTGGTTGACTGGGCGAAAATGCGTGAAATCGCTGACAGCATCGGTGCTTACCTGTTCGTTGATATGGCGCACGTTGCGGGTCTGGTTGCTGCTGGCGTCTACCCGAACCCGGTTCCTCATGCTCACGTTGTTACTACCACCACTCACAAAACCCTGGCGGGTCCGCGCGGCGGCCTGATCCTGGCGAAAGGCGGTAGCGAAGAACTGTACAAAAAACTGAACTCTGCCGTTTTCCCTGGTGGTCAGGGCGGTCCGTTGATGCACGTAATCGCCGGTAAAGCGGTTGCTCTGAAAGAAGCGATGGAGCCTGAGTTCAAAACTTACCAGCAGCAGGTCGCGAAAAACGCTAAAGCGATGGTGGAAGTGTTCCTGGAACGCGGCTACAAAGTGGTTTCCGGTGGTACTGATAACCACCTGTTCCTGGTTGATCTGGTTGATAAAAACCTGACTGGTAAAGAAGCTGACGCCGCTCTGGGCCGTGCCAACATCACCGTCAACAAAAACAGCGTACCAAACGATCCGAAGAGCCCGTTTGTAACTTCCGGTATTCGTGTAGGTACTCCGGCGATTACGCGTCGTGGCTTCAAAGAAGCAGAAGCGAAAGAACTGGCTGGCTGGATGTGTGACGTGCTGGACAGCATCAATGATGAAGCGGTTATCGAGCGCATCAAAGGTAAAGTGCTCGACATCTGCGCACGTTACCCGGTTTACGCATAAGCGAAACGGTGATTTGCTGACAATGTGCTCGTTGTTCATGCCGGATGCGGCATGAACGCCTTATCCGACCTACAAATTTTTGCAAATTCAATATATTGCAATATCCGTGTAGGCCTGATAAGCGTAGCGCATCAGGCAATTTTTCGTTTGTGATCATCAAGGCTTCCTTCGGGAAGCCTTGTTACGTTATCGCGCCATCAAATCTGTCGTAACTGCGCCTCAACATACAAATAGCCAATTCCCAGCACCTGTTGTGCGCGGCTTAATTGCCCGAAGCCAATTTGCGTCGCTTTCACGCTCGGTCCTTCGTCGCGGTCGAATGGGTTAAATCCTGTCTGGCGAATAATAGTATTAAGCCAGTTCTTGCCAAAGGCGCAGCTGCGACCATACAGCCAAATCTGATTAATATTGAGAATGTTGAGGAAGTTATACAGACTCAAGCCAATGGCGTTGGCACTGCGGTCAACCCAGCTGGTGACCCACGGTTCTCCACTCTGCCAGGCAGCGATTAATTGCGCGGTAGTCAGTTTTTCTGGATCAAGTTGAGTATTGCCAGGTTGTGATTTTAGCCATACTCGCGCCTGTTTTTTTAATGCGCTTAACGAGGCGACGGTTTCCAGGCAGCCATAACGTCCACAGTCGCAGGCAACGCCATCGGGATTCACAATGGTGTGACCAATCTGCCCGCTGCCATACAAACTGCCGCGATAAATTTGCTCGTTAATCACAAACGACGAACCAATGCCATAATCAACGTTGATCACGCAGAAATCCCGTCCCTGCGAATTATTTTGCCATTTCTCCGCCAGTGCCAGCATCACACAGTCATTATCGACCATCACCCGAATACCGAGCTTTTCTTCCAGCAGATACTTCACCTCAACTGGCGTTGTCCACGGCGCTTGCGGCATGGTTTGCGATACGCCGGTCACCGGATCAACCTGCCCGTGGATTGCCAGCGCCAGATTGATGGTGCGGCCCGGCCACAGTTTGCGATGACGATGCCAGCATTTTTCGATTTCGGACAGCAGTGCCTGCGGTGTCGGTGCATCAATCTGAAAATATTCAAATTCACCTTTCGGACTTAAACAAGCGTTAGCGACCTGGCACTCAATGCTGGTGGGCGTCACGTTCAGGCATAGCGTCCAGTCACCTTCCGGCGCAATCAGCCATGTGCCGCTGCTATGCCCACGCGTCTGGCTTTCATCGTCGATATTCACCACCCGCTTTTCGTTTTCCAGTTCCTGCAAAATATTACTGACCGCCGGAATTGAAATTTGCGCCAGCCGGGCCAGCGTCGACTTGTTGGCGCGCTTTTGCCGGTACAGCAGTTCCAGAATCACGCATTTGTTATGGTGGCGGATCTGTTGATTGTTAATGCAGGCTCTCATCTTCACTAAACCTTGTTTAGTTAATTGCGTGATTATTCCGCGAAAACATTGCCAGATTGTTCAATACACTGCCACAAATCTTTTAATTCAGTATGTCTTGTTAATATTGAGGGCACCATGACTCCAGTAAAAGTGTGGCAAGAGCGCGTTGAGATCCCGACCTATGAAACCGGGCCGCAGGATATACATCCCATGTTCCTGGAAAATCGCGTTTATCAGGGATCGTCCGGCGCGGTTTATCCCTATGGCGTGACCGATACGCTGAGTGAGCAGAAAACCCTGAAATCCTGGCAGGCGGTGTGGCTGGAAAACGACTACATCAAAGTGATGATCCTGCCGGAACTGGGCGGTCGCGTGCATCGCGCATGGGATAAAGTGAAACAGCGCGATTTTGTCTATCACAATGAAGTCATTAAGCCGGCGCTGGTGGGGCTGCTGGGGCCGTGGATTTCGGGCGGGATTGAGTTTAACTGGCCACAACACCATCGCCCGACCACCTTTATGCCCGTTGATTTCACCCTAGAAGCCCATGACGACGGCGCACAGACGGTGTGGGTCGGTGAAACGGAGCCGATGCACGGTTTACAGGTGATGACTGGTTTCACACTGCGCCCTGACCGGGCGGCGCTGGAAATCGCCAGCCGCGTCTATAACGGCAACGCCACGCCGCGTCATTTCTTGTGGTGGGCCAACCCGGCAGTGAAAGGTGGTGAAGGGCATCAGAGCGTTTTCCCGCCGGATGTGACTGCGGTGTTTGATCACGGCAAACGGGCTGTTTCAGCTTTCCCTATCGCTACTGGCACTTATTATAAAGTGGACTACTCCGCCGGAGTGGACATTTCTCGCTATAAAAATGTGCCTGTTCCAACCTCATATATGGCCGAAAAATCGCAGTACGATTTTGTCGGCGCGTGGTGTCACGATGAAGATGGCGGTTTGCTGCACGTTGCCAACCACCATATTGCGCCAGGTAAAAAACAGTGGAGTTGGGGACACAGTGAATTTGGCCAGGCGTGGGATAAGAGTCTGACCGACAATAACGGCCCGTATATCGAACTGATGACCGGTATTTTTGCCGATAACCAGCCCGATTTTACCTGGCTTGATGCTTACGAAGAGAAGCGTTTCGAGCAGTATTTCCTGCCTTATCATTCTCTGGGCATGGTGCAAAATGCCTCCCGCGATGCGGTGATAAAACTCCAGCGTAGCGAGCGGGGGATTGAGTGGGGGCTGTATGCCATCTCCCCGTTGAAAGGATACCGTCTGGCAATCCGCGAAATCGGCAAATGCAACGCGTTGCTCGATGATGCCGTGGCCCTGACACCAGCGACCGCCATCCAGGGCGTGTTGCACGGTATCAATCCTGACAGATTGACCATTGAACTCTCCGATGCCGACGGCAATATTGTACTGAGTTATCAGGAACATCAGCCGCAGGAGTTGCCGTTGCCGGACGTCGCCAAAGCGCCACTGGCAGCACAAGACATTGCCAGTACAGATGAAGCCTGGTTTATCGGTCAGCATCTGGAGCAATATCATCACGCCAGTCGTTCACCGTTCGATTACTACCTGCGCGGCGTGGCGCTGGACCCGCTGGATTATCGCTGTAACCTGGCGCTGGCGATGCTGGAATATAACCGTGCCGATTTCCCGCAAGCGGTGGTGTATGCCAGTCAGGCGCTGAAACGCGCACATGCGCTGAACAAAAACCCGCAGTGTGGACAGGCCAGTTTGATTCGCGCCAGTGCTTACGAACGTCAGGGACAATATCAACAAGCCGAAGAGGATTTCTGGCGGGCGGTATGGAGCGGGAACAGTAAAGCGGGTGGATATTATGGTCTGGCACGCCTGGCGGCGCGTAATGGTAACTTCGACGCTGGTCTGGATTTTTGCCAACAAAGTCTTCGCGCCTGCCCAACCAACCAGGAAGTGCTTTGCCTGCATAACCTGCTGCTGGTGTTAAGTGGTCGTCAGGACAACGCGCGTTTGCAGCGCGAGAAACTGCTGCGTGATTATCCGCTGAACGCCACTCTGTGGTGGCTGAACTGGTTCGATGGTCGTAGCGAATCAGCCCTCGCGCAGTGGCGCGGTCTGTGTCAGGGACGCGACGTTAACGCCCTGATGACCGCCGGGCAACTGATTAACTGGGGCATGCCCGCCCTGGCGGCAGAGATGCTGAACGCACTGGACTGTCAGCGCACGCTGCCACTTTACCTGCAAGCCAGCTTGCTGCCGAAAGCCGAACGCGGCGAACTGGTCGCAAAAGCCATTGATGTCTTCCCGCAGTTTGTCCGTTTCCCGAATACGCTGGAAGAAGTGGCGGCGCTGGAGAGTATTGAAGAGTGCTGGTTTGCCCGTCATTTTCTGGCCTGCTTCTACTACAACAAGCGTAGCTACAACAAAGCCATTACTTTATGGCAGCGTTGCGTAGAGATGTCACCGGAGTTTGCCGACGGCTGGCGCGGGCTGGCGATCCATGCGTGGAATAAGCAACACGATTATGAGCTGGCCGCGCGCTATCTTGATAATGCTTATCAGCTTGCGCCGCAGGATGCACGTCTGCTTTTCGAACGGGATTTGCTGGATAAGTTAAGCGGAGCCACACCGGAGAAACGACTGGCGCGTCTGGAAAATAATCTGGAAATTGCGCTGAAACGCGACGATATGACCGCAGAACTGCTCAATTTGTGGCATCTCACAGGTCAGGCCGACAAAGCGGCGGACATTCTCGCTACGCGCAAATTCCACCCGTGGGAAGGCGGGGAAGGGAAGGTCACCAGTCAGTTTATCCTTAACCAATTGTTACGCGCCTGGCAGCATCTTGATGCCAGACAGCCGCAGCAGGCCAGCGAACTGCTTCATGCCGCGTTGCATTATCCGGAGAATTTAAGCGAAGGCCGTTTACCGGGGCAAACTGACAACGACATCTGGTTCTGGCAGGCGATATGCGCCAAAGCCCTGGGCGATGAAACTGAAGCGACGCGTTGTTTACGTCTGGCGGCGACTGGCGATCGCACCATTAACATCCACAGTTATTACAACGATCAGCCGGTTGATTATCTCTTCTGGCAAGGAATGGCGCTGCGACTGCTGGGCGAACAACACACCGCACAGCAACTGTTTAGTGAAATGAAACTGTGGGCGCAAGAGATGGCGAAAACCAGTATCGAAGCGGATTTCTTTGCCGTCTCGCAACCTGACTTGTTGTCGCTGTATGGCGATTTACAACAGCAGCATAAAGAAAAATGCCTGATGGTGGCGATGCTGGCGGCCGCGGGACTAGGCGAGATTGCGCAATATGAATCTGCTCGCGCTGAATTGACTGCGATTAATCCAGCCTGGCCGAAAGCGGCATTATTCACCACCGTGATGCCTTTTATTTTTAACCGCGTTCACTAAACCCTATTAACTGTAATATTTGAGCGGCACGCGCTGCCGCTCACGCTCAAATAATTAAAATAAGCCGTTGTAAATAAAAACCCTACAGGAGGCACTATGCCTAAAAAAATGAGAACAACCCGTAATCTATTATTAATGGCTACGCTATTAGGTAGCGCACTATTTGCCAACGCTGCGGATAAAGAAATGACCATTGGCGCAATATACCTTGATACCCAGGGATATTACGCTGGAGTGCGTCAGGGCGTTCAGGATGCGGCAAAAGATTCTTCAGTACAGGTACAGTTAATTGAAACTAACGCCCAGGGCGATATTTCGAAAGAAAGTACTTTTGTAGATACCCTCGTGGCGCGTAATGTCGATGCCATTATTTTATCGGCAGTGTCTGAAAATGGCAGTAGCCGTACCGTTCGTCGCGCCAGTGAAGCGGGTATTCCGGTGATTTGCTACAACACCTGTATTAATCAAAAGGGTGTCGATAAATATGTCTCGGCGTATCTGGTCGGCGATCCGCTGGAATTTGGTAAAAAACTGGGTAACGCTGCCGCCGATTATTTTATTGCCAACAAAATTGACCAGCCGAAAATTGCCGTCATCAATTGTGAAGCCTTTGAAGTTTGTGTGCAACGACGTAAAGGGTTTGAAGAAGTATTAAAAGCCCGCGTTCCCGGCGCGCAAATTGTCGCTAATCAGGAAGGGACTGTTTTAGATAAAGCGATTTCTGTCGGTGAAAAACTGATTATCTCCACGCCAGATCTCAACGCCATTATGGGGGAATCGGGCGGAGCGACACTTGGTGCGGTAAAAGCGGTACGCAATCAAAATCAGGCCGGAAAAATTGCCGTTTTCGGTTCGGACATGACCACTGAAATTGCTCAGGAGCTGGAAAACAACCAGGTGCTGAAAGCGGTAGTGGATATTTCCGGTAAGAAAATGGGCAATGCTGTTTTCGCGCAAACATTGAAGGTTATCAATAAACAAGCCGACGGTGAAAAAGTGATTCAGGTGCCAATCGATCTCTATACCAAAACTGAAGACGGTAAACAGTGGCTGGCAACGCACGTTGATGGTCTGCCCTAATCGCTGATTCGCAGAGGTCCCTATGTTCACGGCAACAGAGGCAGTCCCGGTAGCAAAAGTGGTGGCAGGAAATAAGCGTTACCCCGGCGTCGTTGCGCTGGATAACGTTAACTTCACGCTCAATAAAGGCGAAGTTCGCGCGCTGTTAGGCAAAAACGGTGCGGGAAAATCGACCCTCATTCGAATGCTTACCGGTAGCGAACGCCCGGATAGCGGTGATATCTGGATTGGCGAGACGCGACTGGAAGGTGACGAAGCTACGCTGACTCGCCGTGCCGCTGAACTGGGGGTACGCGCGGTTTATCAGGAATTAAGTCTGGTGGAAGGGCTGACGGTGGCAGAAAACCTCTGTCTTGGTCAATGGCCTCGCCGCAACGGCATGATTGATTACCTGCAAATGGCGCAGGATGCCCAACGTTGCTTACAGGCGCTGGGCGTTGACGTTAGTCCTGAACAACTTGTTTCAACGCTAAGCCCGGCGCAAAAGCAACTGGTGGAAATTGCGCGGGTGATGAAGGGCGAGCCGCGCGTGGTCATCCTTGATGAACCCACCAGCTCGCTTGCCAGTGCGGAAGTTGAACTGGTGATCAGCGCTGTGAAAAAAATGTCGGCACTGGGCGTGGCGGTGATTTACGTCAGCCACAGGATGGAGGAAATCCGCCGTATCGCTTCCTGTGCCACCGTCATGCGCGACGGGCAGGTGGCGGGCGATGTGATGCTCGAAAACACCTCAACTCGCCATATTGTGTCGTTGATGCTCGGGCGCGATCACGTTGATATTGCACCGGTTGCAGCTCAGGAGATTGCGGACCAGACCGTACTGGAAGTTCGCGCGTTACGCCACAGACCCAAACTTACAGAGATCAGTTTTTCCCTGCGTCGTGGCGAAGTGCTCGGCATTGCTGGCTTGCTGGGGGCAGGGCGTAGTGAATTGCTGAAAGCGATAGTTGGGCTGGAAGCGTATGAACAGGGCGAAATTGTTATCAACGGCGAGAAAATCACGCGCCCTGATTACGGCGACATGCTGAAACGCGGCATTGGCTATACGCCAGAAAACCGCAAAGAAGCGGGGATCATTCCCTGGCTGGGCGTTGACGAAAATACAGTGCTGACCAATCGGCAAAAAATCAGCACCAACGGCGTACTGCAATGGTCCACCATCCGCCGCCTGACCGAAGAGGTGATGCAGCGGATGACGGTCAAGGCTGCCAGTAGCGAAACACCCATCGGCACGCTTTCTGGCGGCAATCAGCAAAAAGTGGTGATCGGTCGTTGGGTCTATGCCGCCAGCCAGATTTTGTTGCTCGACGAGCCAACGCGCGGCGTCGATATCGAAGCCAAACAGCAGATTTACCGCATTGTCCGCGAGCTGGCTGCCGAAGGAAAAAGCGTGGTGTTTATCTCCAGTGAAGTGGAGGAGTTACCGCTGGTGTGCGACCGCATTCTGTTGTTACAGCACGGTACGTTCTCGCAGGAGTTTCACTCTCCGGTCAATGTGGATGAGCTGATGTCCGCCATTCTGTCTGTGCACTGATGAATTTTACCGAGGAACCTGAAGATGTCTGCTTCGTCATTACCATTGCCGCAGGGCAAGAGCGTCTCGCTCAAACAATTTGTCAGTCGCCATATTAATGAGATCGGTTTGCTGGTGGTGATTGCCATTTTGTATCTGGTCTTCTCCCTGAACGCGCCTGGCTTTATCTCATTGAATAACCAAATGAACGTGCTGCGCGATGCCGCCACCATTGGGATCGCCGCCTGGGCGATGACGCTGATTATTATCTCCGGGGAAATTGATGTCAGCGTTGGGCCGATGGTGGCTTTTGTCTCGGTGTGCCTGGCATTTTTGCTGCAATTTGAAGTTCCGCTGGCGATTGCTTGTCTGCTGGTGTTGCTGTTAGGCGCGCTGATGGGAACGCTGGCCGGGGTGCTGCGCGGTGTGTTTAACGTACCAAGTTTCGTTGCCACGCTGGGGCTGTGGAGCGCCCTGCGCGGAATGGGGCTGTTTATGACTAACGCCCTGCCAGTGCCGATTGACGAAAACGAGGTACTGGACTGGCTGGGTGGACAATTTCTCGGAGTGCCGGTATCCGCGCTGATCATGATGGTGTTGTTTGCGCTGTTTGTGTTCATCAGTCGTAAAACCGCTTTCGGGCGCTCGGTTTTTGCCGTTGGCGGTAATGCTACGGCGGCGCAGTTGTGCGGCATCAACGTTCGTCGGGTGCGCATTCTTATCTTTACCCTTTCGGGATTATTAGCGGCGGTGACTGGCATTTTGCTGGCGGCGCGCCTCGGTTCTGGTAACGCAGGTGCGGCAAACGGTCTGGAGTTTGACGTCATCGCCGCGGTCGTGGTCGGCGGTACGGCACTTTCCGGCGGTCGCGGTTCCCTGTTCGGTACATTGCTTGGTGTGCTGGTGATTACGCTAATCGGTAACGGTCTGGTATTGCTCGGGATTAACTCCTTTTTCCAGCAGGTGGTACGCGGCGTCATTATCGTGGTGGCGGTGCTGGCGAATATCTTGCTGACCCAGCGAAGCAGTAAAGCGAAACGCTAAACCTTAACGCCCCTGGCGCGGGTGCGGCAGGGATGAAAATTAATCGTATTGTTAATGAGGGATTTATGAAAACGATGCTGGCAGCTTATTTACCAGGAAATTCGACCGTCGATCTGCGGGAAGTTGCGGTGCCGACGCCGGGGATTAACCAGGTACTGATCAAAATGAAATCCTCCGGGATTTGCGGAAGCGATGTCCACTATATCTACCATCAACACCGCGCCACGGCGGCGGCGCCCGATAAACCGTTATACCAGGGCTTTATCAACGGTCATGAGCCGTGCGGGCAAATTGTGGCGATGGGGCAAGGCTGTCGCCATTTTAAAGAGGGTGATCGCGTGCTGGTGTATCACATTTCTGGCTGTGGTTTTTGCCCGAACTGCCGCCGCGGCTTTCCTATCTCTTGTACTGGCAAAGGAAAAGCGGCTTACGGCTGGCAGCGTGACGGCGGTCATGCCGAATATCTGCTGGCGGAAGAAAAAGATCTGATCCTCCTGCCGGATGCGCTGAGCTACGAAGATGGTGCGTTTATCAGTTGCGGCGTTGGCACGGCCTATGAAGGGATTTTGCGCGGCGAAGTTTCCGGCAGCGATAACGTGCTGGTGGTCGGTCTGGGGCCGGTCGGCATGATGGCGATGATGCTGGCGAAAGGTCGTGGTGCAAAAAGGATCATTGGCGTTGATATGCTGCCGGAACGTCTGGCGATGGCGAAACAGTTAGGGGTGATGGATCACGGCTATTTAGCGACCACCGAAGGTCTGCCGCAGATAATTGCTGAACTTACCCACGGTGGCGCGGATGTTGCTCTTGATTGTTCTGGTAATGCCGCAGGTCGCTTGCTGGCACTGCAATCCACTGCTGACTGGGGGCGGGTGGTTTACATTGGTGAAACCGGAAAAGTGGAATTCGAGGTCAGCGCCGATCTGATGCACCATCAACGGCGGATTATCGGCTCCTGGGTGACCAGTCTGTTCCATATGGAAAAATGCGCCCACGATTTGACTGACTGGAAACTGTGGCCGCGTAATGCTATTACCCACCGCTTCACGCTGGAACAGGCTGGAGATGCCTATGCGCTGATGGCGAGCGGCAAATGCGGGAAAGTTGTGATTAATTTCCCGGATTAAGGAGTTAGCGGATGACCATCTATACCTTATCTCACGGGCCGCTAAAGCTGGACGTTTCTGACCAGGGGGGCGTAATCGAAGGCTTCTGGCGTGACACGACGCCGCTCTTACGTCCCGGTAAAAAAAGCGGTGTGGCAACCGATGCCTCTTGTTTTCCGTTGGTGCCATTTGCAAACCGGGTGAGCGGCAACCGTTTTGTCTGGCAGGGGCGTGAGTATCAACTGCAACCGAATGTTGAGTGGGATGCGCACTATCTACACGGCGATGGCTGGTTGGGCGAGTGGCAATGTGTCTCGCACAGCGATGATAGTTTGTGTCTGGTGTATGAACATCGCAGCGGTGTCTATCACTATCGGGTAAGTCAGGCGTTTCATTTAACGGCGGATACGCTGACGGTGACGCTCGCTGTCACCAATCAAGGGGCAGAGACGCTGCCATTTGGTACCGGCTGGCATCCTTATTTTCCGTTGTCGCCGCAAGCGCGGATTCAGGCACAGGCGAGCGGTTACTGGCTGGAGCGGGAGCAGTGGCTGGCGGGTGAGTTTTGCGAGCAGCTACCGCAGGAACTGGATTTCAACCAGCTCGCGCCGTTGCCGCGCCAGTGGGTGAACAATGGTTTTGCCGGATGGAATGGTCAGGCCCGCATCGAGCAGCCGCAGGAGGGTTACGCCGTCATCATGGAAACGACGCCGCCTGCGCCGTGCTATTTCATCTTTGTCTCCGATCCCGCGTTTGATAAAGGGTATGCGTTTGATTTCTTCTGTCTGGAGCCGATGAGCCATGCGCCGGATGACCATCATCGCCCGGAAGGGGGTGACCTCATTGCGCTTGCGCCGGGGGAATCAACAACCTCAGAGATGTCGTTGCGGGTAGAGTGGCTGTAATTTATAAAATGCCGGATAAGGCGTTCACGCCGCATCCGGCATCTTTCCTAACGCCGATCGAGAGAAATTGCCCCCGGCCCGGTAATTGCCAGCAGCAGGAATGCGCCAGCAATGCTGATATTCTTCCAGAAATTAATCATATTTGGCCCAACCGCATCGCCAGTCATATCCCAGTAATGATGACCAATCACCGCAGTTCCCAGCGTGTAGAAAATAAACAGCACCGCCAGCGGACGGGTGAAAAAGCCAAGTATGATTAATATCGCGGCGGGTACTTCCATAATCACCGCAATAACTGCCGCCAGCATCGGCATCGGTGCGCCCAGCGAGGCCATATATTGTACCGTTCCGTCAAAGCCCATCATTTTGGGAAAACCAAAAATAATGAAAATTAAGATGACGGCGATACGGGCAATTAATAACAAAACGGGGCGGGCAGCACCAAAATCAAAATAACGTAGTGAGTTCATAACCAATCCCTTTGCAAGATAATGTGATTTAAACGTAATACACACTCTTGCACCTCGCCACGCCCCAGGCGTTGAGATATTCGCTAATTATCCTGGTTACAGTGATTTAAGCGCGATGTTCTCATCTGTCAGCCGTTTCGCATCAAACGTTTTACCGCTCTGGATCCATTTGCGGATTGGGCGAATCTCACGTCCCTGATTCAGCGTTACCGCGCCGATAAGCACACCGCTTTGCAGATTAAACCAAATCGCTTTCCGGGCTTCCGGGTTGCCACGACAAATCCAGTCATCGCCACGCATATTGCCAATAAACTGTAAGTTATCACTGTACTGATCGCTCCAGAACCACGGTGGCGGCAGTAGCGGAAGCGGTAGTCCCAACATTGCGGCTGCGGCAGTTTGCGCCTGGTTATTGGCGTTTTCCCAGCTTTCGCAGCGGTGTAGTGCACCATTATCAAGACGAGTGATTGCCACATCGCCACCGGCAAAGATCGCGGGATCTCTGGTGCGGCAAGCCTCGTCAATGACAATACCATTTACCGTATCAAGGTTGGCCTCACGTGCCAGGCGGTCGTTGGCGCTGATACCAATACCGTAAATCACTACATCGGCCTGAAGCGTTTCGCCGCTTTGCAACGTCAGCTCTACTTTCTCACCATCGACCACATGCTCAATGGCATTGTTGAGCAAGACGCGCACGCCAGCCTGCTGATGGCGCTGCAAAAGATAGCGTTGCACGGGCGGCGGCGCATTGCGGCCCATGACGGTTGCTGCCAGTTCAATCACTGTCACCTTACAACCGCGCTGCGTGGCGCTGGCAGCCAGTTCCAGACCAATAGTTCCGGCACCGACAATCACTACTGACCGTTCGGGCTGCAGAACTTCTCGCAGTCTGGCGGCATCACCGGCATGGCGCAGGGTAAAGCAGCGTTCTCCCAGTGCATCAAGCAACGGCAGCGGTCGAGCTGCCGCGCCGGTTGCTATAAAAAGCTGATCCCAGTGCCAGCTTTCGCCGTTGGCTAACACTAACTCTCGTGTGTCGCGGCCCAATGATTTGATGGTTACACCGGAATGCAGATGAACATTGTTTTCCTGCCACCAGATAGCGGGTAACACGGGCTGCAAGTGCGGGGAATCCTCCAGTAACATGGTTTTCGAGAGCGGTGGTCGTTCATAAGGAAGATGTTGCTCATCGGAAAACAGGTGCAGCTCACCAGTGAATCCTTGTTGGCGTAGCGAGGCCGCAAACATTGCCGCCGCTTGCCCGCCACCGACAATAATGATCGTTTTTTCTTTCATTTCACGTCCTTAAAGATCCAGCCCAGCCGCTACGTGGCGAATTCCGCGAATGGCTAAACCGGCATCGGCGTTGATCATCACCCCACTTAATGCACGATTATTGCGCCGCGATGCCAACATCACATACGGACCAGTGAAATCCGCCGGTTGCGGGAAAAATTGCAGCGGTAAAATGGCGGCAATTTTCTCCGGCGTCAGAGACTGCATTATCGATGTTTCACTTTGCCCCAACGCCTGTGGGCCGCGCAGATCGCTGGCCATACCGCACGGGCCGACGCCATTCACCCGTACTTTCGGTGCCAGTTCATAAGCCAGTTGGCGAATAAGCCCGGTTGCGGCATGTTTACTGGCGGTGTACAGCGGGCCACCGCCGCCAGGATACCAGGCGGCATTTGACAGTGTGAAAATCATGCTGCCTTCACTGGCGATTAACGCCGGAGCGCAGACTTTTGCGCCCAGCAGGTAACCGAGAACGTTGACGTTAAACAGCTCGTGGAAGCCGGTTTCGAGCGTCTCTGCGGGAGTATTAACCAGTGAGGCATTGTGATCCCAGATGCCTGCATTGCCGATAAAACAATCCAGCTTGCCGGAACGAGTCAGGATCTGATCGACCGCGCGTTGATAATCGGCATAACAGGTCACGTTACCTTCCACCGCCAGAATATGTTCGCCAAATCGCTGACGCAGACTGGCGACTTTTGCCGCCGACAGTTCCAGCGTGGCAACCTGCGCGCCTTCCTCGATAAATCGCTCGACCAGCGCCAGGCCTAATCCCGAGCCGCCGCCGGTAATAAAAATGGATTCGTTGTGCAGATCGCTCATGGCTGCGCCCCCGGTAAGTCGATGAAGATGTCACCACCTTCAACGTGTACTGGATAAGTGGTTAGCGGATCGGTGGCGGGCAGGCATAACGCTTTCCCCGTTTTCAGGCAAAAACTGGCGGCGTGCAGTGGGCATTCCACCGTTGCGTCATCTTCCAGATACCCTTCTGACATCGACGCATTACCATGGCTGCAACGATCGTTAATGGCATAAAACTCGCCGCCGACGTTGAACAGGGCGATGACGGGCGAGGTATCGATCCGGAGAGCCTCACCCTCCGGCACATCCGCAACGGGACACGCATAAATTCGATTCATCAGAACAGTACACTCAGGTTATGGGAGGAGATGACCGCTTGATCCAGGACGATATCCCGTTCCAGCAAGCGCCAGTTCCCGTCTTCCAGACGGCGAACTTTGTCGAAACGCGTTCCAACATAGAACGTTTCATCGCGCTCTTTTTGAGCCCGGTAGAGCAAATAATTCACCCGCACGGCAAATACGTTTGGTATGTCGGTTTCGCTTACCTGGCAGTTGCTGATTAAGTGGCGGGTGCGTGACGGCGGTTCTTCTGCCCAGGCCATGCCCGTTTCCAGACGGGCGATTCGCCGCTCCAGCTGGTCTTTGGTGTCATTAAAAATCCAGGTTGTCGGCGGCTGGACGCCTTTGCGGCGGTCGCGTGTTTGCGCGTTAACTGTGGTGCGCATGGTGTAACGAATCTCTTCGTCGAGTTGCGTCAGCCAGTCACGAAATTTCCAGTCGTCCAGTAAGCTGGCTTCGTGAAAGAGAAACTGGCTAATGCGGTGATGTAACTCCAGTGAAACTTGCGCACTCATTTCATCACCTCCTGCTGGTAAGCGGCGGTTTTATCGAGCACTTCCTGCCAGCTTTCGCTACTCAGGAGATCGGCCCAACGTTGGTACATTCCGCGAGCGGCAGTTTCTGAGAAAATATAGTTAGTAATGCCAGGAATGCCGTCGTCGCGACGCTTTTCCTGACCAAGCCCCATTTCCAGACACAGTTTGCTGTTGCGGGCGCGGTGGCCTTTCAGCAATTTCTGGATTTCACACCAGTTCTCCGAGTCATCCTGCTCGAGAAAACCAGCAGGACCAAAAGCGCGGGTGGCGCTGTTTTCAAAAGCGGCTTTAACTTCATCGGAGGCGGCTTTGTCGGTGATACAGAACGCCCACACTTCTACCTGGTCGGGGCCGCGCGGATGCCAGACGCGGAGCGTGGCAGTGCCGTTGAGCCAGGAGAGTGTCGGGAAGATGTTGTTATGACCTGCCAGGCGCAGGGCGCGAACTTCACCTAAACGTTGTTCCGCCTCGGTGTAGGTTTCGCGGTAATAGCTGGAAACTGCGCCATCAACCCAGACATTAGCATCCGGTTTTTCAGTAAAGAAGAAGCCGCTGCCGTGACCGTCCTGACCAAATTGCAGGGCATCTTTAGCGGTTTCCCATACCGGGCGAGCGGTTTGTCCATCGCCGAGGCGTTTATCACTGCCATCATCTTTTGCTCCTAATACCTGAACGGCAGAAGCGTGGCTGAACAGAGCGTGATATTGGTCGCTGGCGAATTGCTCCGCCGGGAATTTCCAGTTGCAGTTGATCACCCATTTCTGTACACCGCCGACAATTTCGGTGCCGCCTTCGCGACGATCCAGCATGCCATCCAGATACCAGGCAATGTCACCAAGATAATCACGCAGGCCCGGTGTAGTGGTGTCCCAGTTGCCAAAAATCAACCCCTTATAACTTTCTACGCAGGGAACTTCGTTTAATCCCCAGTGGGATTTACACAGACCTTGCGGGTAGGCGCGAGGTTCCAGCGGTACGTCGATCAATTCGCCGTTAATGCCGTAAGACCAGCCGTGATATGGGCAGGTGAAGGCGCGAGTATTGCCGCAATCGGCATAGCTCACGCGCATGGCCCGGTGGCGGCACTGGTTGAGAAACGCCTTAATGCTGCCGTCTTTCTGGCGCACCACGACAACCGCATCTTCCCCCATGTAGGTGTTAAAGAAATCACCAGGTTTTGGGATCTGGCTTTCGTGGGCGAGAAATAGCCAGCAACGACCGAAAATACGCTCAAGCTCCAGTTGGTAAATGTCCGGGTCGGTATAAATACGCGGAGTAACCCGACCGTTTTGGGTGTCAATCAGTTGGTAAATGTTCAAATCTGAGGGTGTGGTCATATTTTTTAATCCTGAAAGATAAGATGTATTGACCTTCTATTTTTGTGCCATAAGGATGTTGCTGGTTGGTTGCTGATATGTGAAATAGTTAATTTCTACCAACTGAGACGTTTTTTCGATAACAAGGGGAAGGTGATGGAACTACGGCATTTACGCTATTTCGTCGCAGTAGCTCAGGCGCTGAACTTCACTCGTGCGGCGGAAAAACTGCATACATCACAACCTTCGTTAAGCAGCCAGATCCGCGATCTCGAAAACTGTGTCGGTGTTCCGTTACTGGTGAGAGATAAGCGCAAAGTCGCGTTGACGGCGGCGGGAGAATGTTTTCTCCAGGACGCGCAGGCGATTCTCGAACAAGCGGAAAATGCCAAACAACGGGCGCGGAAAATTGTTCAGGAAGATAAGCATTTAACTATCGGTTTTGTGCCATCGGCGGAAGTGAATTTACTGCCAAAAGTATTGCCCATGTTTCGACTGAAGCAGCCAGAAACCTTGATTGAGCTGGTGAGTTTAATTACCACGGAACAGGAAGAAAAAATTCGCCGTGGTGAACTGGACGTCGGCTTAATGCGCCATCCTGTTTATAGCCCGGAGATTGATTATCTGGAAATTTTTGACGAACCATTAGTGGTGGTGTTGCCGGTTGATCATCCTTTAGCACAAGAAAAAGAGATTACCGCCGCGCAGCTTAATGGCGTTAATTTCGTCAGTACCGATCCGGCATATTCCGGCTCGCTTGCACCGATTGTTAAAACCTGGTTTGCGCAAGAAAACAGCCAGCCAAATATTGTGCAGGTGGCAACTAATATTCTGGTGACCATGAATCTGGTGGGGATGGGGTTGGGCGTCACTTTGATACCCGGTTATATGAATAATTTTAATACCGGGCAGGTTGTTTTTCGGCCAATTGCCGGAAATGTGCCTTCCATTGCTTTACTGATGGCGTGGAAGAAAGGGGGGATGAAACCGGCGTTACGTGATTTCATCGCCATTGTGCAGGAACGTTTGGCAAGCGTAACGGCATAATTACGCATTATTTTTGCAAGATACGTCGCAGGTCGCATCTTTTTGTCATTTCCTGATATGCATGACAATCGGCGGGAAGCGGACTCGAATATTCTTATTTTTCAACTTGCACCAACATTCGATTAACTCCAGACTAACGCCTCCTGACGGGAGGGACTCATGGTTTTGCAATCCACGCGCTGGTTGGCGCTCGGTTATTTCACATACTTTTTTAGCTACGGTATTTTTCTACCTTTCTGGAGCGTCTGGCTTAAGGGAATTGGCTTAACGCCAGAAACCATCGGCCTGTTGTTGGGGGCCGGGCTGGTTGCCCGTTTTCTCGGTAGTTTGATAATTGCGCCTCGCGTCAGCGATCCTTCTCGCCTGATTTCTGCGCTGCGTGTGCTGGCGTTGCTGACGCTACTCTTTGCCATCGCCTTCTGGGCGGGTGCGCATGTGGCGTGGTTGATGGTGGTGATGGTTGGTTTTAACCTCTTTTTCTCACCGCTGGTACCGTTGACCGATGCACTGGCGAATACGTGGCAAAAGCAGTTCCCGCTTGATTATGGCAAAGTGCGACTTTGGGGCTCGGTGGCGTTTGTCATTGGCTCGGCGCTGACGGGCAAACTGGTCACTATGTTTGATTATCGGGTGATCCTCGCGCTGTTGACGTTGGGCGTGGCATCCATGCTGCTCGGCTTTCTTATCCGTCCGACGATTCAGCCACAAGGGGCAAGCCGTCAGCAGGAGAGCACGGGGTGGCCAGCGTGGCTGGCGCTGGTCCGCCAGAACTGGCGTTTTCTGGCCTGCGTTTGTTTATTGCAGGGGGCGCATGCGGCCTATTACGGTTTTAGCGCCATTTACTGGCAGGCAGCTGGCTACTCGGCCTCGGCGGTGGGCTATTTGTGGTCGCTGGGTGTGGTGGCGGAAGTCATTATCTTTGCGCTGAGTAATAAGCTTTTCCGCCGTTGTAGCGCCCGTGATATGTTGCTGATCTCGGCAGTATGTGGGGTATTGCGTTGGGGAATTATGGGGGCAACCACTGAGCTACCGTGGTTGATTATGGTGCAAATTTTGCATTGCGGCACCTTCACCGTGTGCCACCTGGCCGCTATGCGCTACATTGCCGCTCGTCAGGGAAATGAGGTTATCCGCTTGCAGGCAGTTTATTCTGCCGTCGCGATGGGCGGCAGTATCGCCATCATGACCGTCTTCGCCGGTTTCCTGTATCAATATCTGGGGCATGGCGTGTTCTGGGTGATGGCATTGGTGGCGTTTCCGGCAATGTTTTTGCGCCCGAAAGTCGTTCCCTCATGCTGATTCAAGTATTTTGCGGATCTGTTCCTGTTGATGTGCCGTCAGGGTCAGATCCGTATAAATAAGCGGTGGTGAAAAAAGCGGTAGTGGCATGGTATAAGGCGCAATAATAAGCGCGGTGTTGCGCGGCGCGCCAATCTGCAAAAATGTCTTCACAGACATGTGTTTAATATTGAGCGGCAGTATCGTTAGCTCACGCAATTGCAGCTCAATATTCGCTTCTCGTTCGCTGTCATTGCCCGTCAGTAAAATAATCTGTTTTTCGTGAATTTCATTTGCCTGCATCAGCCATGCACCGAAAATCACTGCCACCAGACAACTTTCTTCATCGGAAAGACTGATGTTGTACTCATTTTCAAACCCGACCAGCGATTCGCGGGTGGTGTGGACGAGCCGTGGATAAAGTCGACGGAACTCTTCCGGTAAAGTGTTATCAATGCCGATAGAAAACAAACAGCGGTTTAACGCCTGGGCGAGGTGAGTATAAAGCTGATAGCACAACCCCTGTTCATCATAGAAATGGACGTTACTCAACTGCCGAAAATGCTGTACCAGACGGTTAATTGACAGGCGCAACTGTTTGCCATGCTGATGGGTGTCTCGCAGTGGATCGGGAATCCGCAACAGGGAAAAAAGCAATGCCATAAATAGTGGCTCATCAGTGGGGACAGGTTGACGCGCCCGCCGTTGCCAGTGGCGGCCAATTTCCTGTGCAACCTGAAATTCAATGCAAGATTCCAACCAGTGACGTTGCAGCGGGTTAAACAGGGGCGAGATTCCGGCATGGTGTTGCAATAAGCAATATTGCAGATACAAACACAGGAAATGAACATCACGCGCGTCAAAGCGTTTTTGCAGCCTTCGCGAGCAGAGATTAACTAACGCCAGTAGATTGGTGTCATCATAAAAATTACGAGCAATCCCCCGACGCTTTAGCTCCCCCTTTAACGCGGGCGTAAAATGGCTGCTGATAAATGACGGACAAAGGCGAAAAGCGCGTCGTAGCCAATGAAATAAACATAAGCGTTGGTTAAGTATTGTACCTTCAATCCGGTAGCTCCCGTCATATCCAGTTGTAATGGTGAGTTGATGATAGCGCTGGATCTCCCGTCCTGTTTCGCTGATATCGCGACCCACCATTTCATCATCCACACCATTAATCTCGCTGAAAGTTGCCGTGGTGGCGCTCAACCCCGGCTGGAACAGCGTCAGCAATACCTGGCAACGGCGCTGGGGAGTTGAAAGTACAGATGGTGGGGCAAGTGTAGGTATCATCTGTAGATCTCCCATAAGCATAATTTATAAGAATAGCTAAAGTTTGCTTAGGGATACGGTGAATGGAATGCTAT
Source organism: Escherichia sp. E3659 (assembly GCF_005781135.1). Lineage (NCBI taxonomy): Bacteria > Pseudomonadati > Pseudomonadota > Gammaproteobacteria > Enterobacterales > Enterobacteriaceae > Escherichia > Escherichia sp. E3659. Next base: position 61,003 of record NZ_VATQ01000009.1, read on the forward strand.
TAATCAGAAATGATGACAAACATCACAGAATTTTTATCGATATAAACACTTTTTGGCAGTTTAATGCCATCCCATAAGGTGATTTCTTACTGTTTTATCTGGTTTCGACCATAAGGTTAATTCTGTGGATTCAATGCGCTAAGGATAAAGTCCACCATCTGCTCGCGATAAACGTCTCCGTGATGATCGGAAAAGGCATCAAGATGTTCGCCATCGGGGATCAAAATCAGGCGTTTTGGCTCTTTCGCCAGGGCAAATAATTTCTCGCTATGCTGCCATGGAATGACATGATCAGCTTTGCCGTGAATCAGTAAAAGCGGGATAGGACTGACGCTGGCGATGTAATTTTCGCCGCTGTAACTCTCATCAAGTAAGTAGCCGCTGCCGGGTATCATCTGGTTGGCGATGGTCGAATAAGAGGCAAATGTGGAGTCGAGGATCACCGCACGTATGCCTTCACGATCACCCTGACCAATAACATCCAGAATATTCGCCCCGCCAATACTCTGCCCGAACAGCACCAGCCGCTTGGGGTTTACATCGCTACGATGTCGCACCACGTTGATGGCACTTTGCGTATCGTCCAGTAATCCGGCTTGTGATGGCGTGCCTTTAGATTTACCAAACCCGCGATAATCAAACATAAAAACATTGAAATTATGTTCTGGTAACCAACTGACCAGCGGCCAGTGGGCGGACATATTCCCGGCATTGCCATGAGCATGAATGATGGTTGCGATGACGTTGTCAGCGGGGCCCGTCGAAGAAGGAATAAACCAGCCTTGCAGACGAGTACCGTCCTTAGCCGTAAATTCGACGGATTCCGCCGACCAGGGGTCGGGACCGTAAATTTTATCGTCAGGATAATAGAAGAAGTTGATGGCAACGCGCGGCACTAAATAAACGCAGAAGGCAACAACAAAGAGAATAAACAGAATTTTGAGAACGCGTTTGTTCACTGGCAGCGCCATAACCTTTCCTTGCGACTTCTTTATCATCCATTAATCGGGGAAAGATGGTGGGAGAGTGACGAAAGAAAGTAAAGCGGTGAGAAAGTATTTCGGAATAGCGCCTGAAAGGCGAGGGCGGGTGAGTGATATCACCCGCCTGAGTCATTAACGCTTCAGAGCGTCGCTTAACTCGTCACGCATGTTCGCCAGCATGGCTTTAACAACGCGCGGATTACCAGCAACGATGTTACCGGTCAGCATATAGTTATGACCACCGGTGAAGTCGCTGACGATGCCGCCCGCTTCACGAACCAGCAGCTCGCCTGCCGCGAAATCCCACGGGCGCAGACCGATTTCAAAGAAACCGTCAACACGGCCCGCAGCAACGTAAGCCAGATCCAGCGCCGCAGAACCGGTACGACGGAAGTCTGCACATTCGTTGAACAGTTTGCCGACGATGTTGATGTAGGTGGTGGCGTATTGTTTTGCTTTGAACGGGAAGCCGGTCGCCAGAATAGTACCGTCGAGATCGCGAGCGGTGCTGCCGCGCAGACGGTAGCCGTTCAGCTGTGCGCCCTGACCGCGAGTGGCGGTGAACAGTTCATTACGCATAGGATCGTAAACCACAGCAACTTCGGTGCGGCCTTTGATACGAACAGCGATAGATACCGCGAAGTGCGGCAGACGTTTGATAAAGTTGGTAGTGCCATCCAGTGGATCGATAACCCATTGAACATCCTGATCAGTACCTTCAAGTTCACCGCTTTCTTCGGTGATGATGGTGTGCTGTGGGTAAGATTTACGAATCGTGTCGATAATTACCGCTTCGGCAGCTTTATCTACGTTGGTCACGAAATCGTTACTGCCTTTCTGGCTCGCTTCTACAGCGTCCGGGGTTTCATAGTTTTTGGCAATTAAATTACCCGCCTTGCGCGCTGCGCGCACGGCGATGTTCAGCATCGGATGCATCGGTCTCTCTCACTGGATGTTAAAGAACGGGAAAACGGCGCAGAGTATAGCAGCGAGATCGGCATCTGTCTTCGTTTTATGATAAGATACGCGAATAATCTTTAGACGAAGAAAGACAATGCTGCAAAATATTCGAATTGTGCTGGTGGAGACGTCACACACCGGCAATATGGGTTCTGTTGCCCGTGCCATGAAAACAATGGGATTAACCAATCTGTGGCTGGTTAATCCACTGGTGAAACCCGACTCCCAGGCGATTGCCCTGGCGGCAGGCGCCAGCGATGTGATTGGTAATGCTCACATCGTCGATACGCTCGACGAAGCGTTAGCCGGTTGTAGCCTGGTGGTGGGCACCAGCGCACGCTCCCGCACGTTGCCGTGGCCGATGCTCGACCCGCGCGAATGCGGTCTGAAAAGCGTCGCTGAAGCGGCAAATACCCCGGTGGCGCTGGTTTTTGGTCGCGAGCGCGTCGGCTTGACCAATGAAGAGTTGCAGAAGTGCCATTATCATGTCGCGATTGCCGCTAACCCGGAATACAGCTCGCTGAACCTGGCGATGGCGGTTCAGGTTATTGCCTATGAAGTGCGCATGGCCTGGCTGGCAACTCAGGAAAATGGCGAGCAGGTCGAGCATGAAGAGACGCCGTATCCGCTGGTCGATGATCTGGAGCGTTTTTATGGTCATCTCGAACAAACGCTGCTGGCAACCGGTTTTATCCGTGAAAACCATCCGGGGCAGGTGATGAATAAATTGCGCCGTCTATTTACTCGTGCGCGCCCGGAAAGCCAGGAATTGAATATCCTGCGCGGGATTCTGGCTTCTATAGAGCAGCAGAATAAAGGTAACAAGGCCGAATAACAGTGGTTGCCTGATGCGACGCTTATCGCGTCTTATCAGGCCTGGAAGTGCACGTAATCGTGGGTCGGATAAGGCATTCACGCCGCATCCGACAACAGGTACAAACGGCACGATAAAAAATGGCACTGAAGGTTAAATACCTGACTAAATCAGTCAAGTAAATAGTTGACCAAATTACTCGGGAATGTCAGACTTGACCCTGCTATGCAATACCCCCACTTTTACAATAAAAACCCCGGGCAGGGGCGAGTTTGAGGTGAAGTAAGACATGAGACTGACATCTAAAGGGCGCTATGCCGTGACCGCAATGCTTGACGTTGCGCTCAACTCCGAAGCAGGCCCGGTACCGTTGGCTGATATTTCCGAACGACAGGGAATTTCCCTTTCTTATCTGGAACAACTGTTTTCCCGTCTGCGTAAAAATGGTCTGGTTTCCAGCGTACGTGGACCAGGCGGTGGTTATCTGTTAGGCAAAGATGCCAGCAGCATCGCCGTTGGCGAAGTGATTAGCGCCGTTGACGAATCTGTAGATGCCACCCGTTGTCAGGGTAAAGGCGGCTGCCAGGGCGGCGATAAATGCCTGACCCACGCGCTGTGGCGTGATTTGAGCGACCGTCTCACCGGTTTTCTCAACAACATTACTTTAGGCGAACTGGTTAATAACCAGGAAGTGCTGGATGTGTCTGGTCGTCAGCATACTCACGACGCGCCACGCAGCAATCGTAACGATGCAATTGATGTTAAGTTGCGCGCATAAAAGATAAAAAGTATTCAGAATCAGGCCGGGGCGTATCGCGCTCCGTAAACACGGTCGTACATCCAGCCGGTAGCCTGGTTCCTTGCATTGAGTGATGTACGGAGTTTATAGAGCAATGAAATTACCGATTTATCTCGACTACTCCGCAACCACGCCGGTGGACCCGCGTGTTGCCGAGAAAATGATGCAGTTTATGACGATGGACGGAACCTTTGGTAACCCGGCCTCCCGTTCTCACCGTTTCGGCTGGCAGGCTGAAGAAGCGGTAGATATCGCCCGTAATCAGATTGCCGATCTGGTCGGCGCTGACCCGCGTGAAATCGTCTTTACCTCTGGTGCAACCGAATCTGACAACCTGGCGATCAAAGGTGCAGCCAACTTTTATCAGAAAAAAGGCAAGCACATCATCACCAGCAAAACCGAACACAAAGCGGTACTGGATACCTGCCGTCAGCTGGAGCGCGAAGGTTTTGAAGTCACCTACCTGGCACCGCAGCGTAACGGTATTATTGACCTGAAAGAACTCGAAGCGGCGATGCGTGACGACACCATCCTCGTTTCTATCATGCACGTGAATAACGAAATCGGCGTGGTGCAGGATATCGCGGCTATCGGCGAAATGTGCCGTGCTCGTGGCATTATCTATCACGTTGATGCAACCCAGAGCGTGGGCAAACTGCCTATCGATCTGAGCCAGTTGAAAGTTGACCTGATGTCTTTCTCCGGCCACAAAATTTATGGCCCGAAAGGTATCGGTGCGCTGTATGTGCGTCGTAAACCGCGCGTACGCATCGAAGCGCAAATGCACGGCGGCGGTCACGAGCGCGGTATGCGTTCCGGCACCCTGCCTGTTCACCAGATCGTCGGTATGGGCGAAGCCTATCGCATCGCAAAAGAAGAGATGGCGACCGAGATGGAACGTCTGCGCGGCCTGCGTAACCGTCTGTGGAACGGCATCAAAGATATCGAAGAAGTTTACCTGAACGGTGACCTGGAACACGGTGCGCCGAACATTCTCAACGTCAGCTTCAACTACGTTGAAGGTGAGTCGCTGATTATGGCGCTGAAAGACCTTGCGGTTTCTTCAGGTTCCGCCTGTACGTCAGCAAGCCTCGAACCGTCCTACGTGCTGCGCGCGCTGGGGCTGAACGACGAGCTGGCACATAGCTCTATCCGTTTCTCTTTAGGTCGTTTTACTACTGAAGAAGAGATCGACTACACCATCGAGTTAGTTCGTAAATCCATCGGTCGTCTGCGTGACCTTTCTCCGCTGTGGGAAATGTACAAGCAGGGCGTGGATCTGAACAGCATCGAATGGGCTCATCATTAATCGGTATCGGAATCAGGAGAATTTATAATGGCTTACAGCGAAAAAGTTATCGACCATTACGAGAATCCGCGTAACGTGGGTTCCTTTGACAACAACGACGAGAACGTCGGCAGCGGCATGGTGGGTGCACCGGCCTGTGGCGACGTGATGAAGTTGCAGATTAAAGTCAACGATGAAGGTATCATTGAAGACGCGCGTTTTAAAACTTACGGCTGTGGTTCCGCTATCGCTTCCAGCTCCCTGGTCACCGAATGGGTGAAAGGGAAGTCTCTCGACGAAGCGCAGGCGATCAAAAACACCGATATTGCTGAAGAACTTGAACTGCCGCCGGTGAAAATTCACTGTTCTATTCTGGCAGAAGACGCGATCAAAGCCGCCATTGCGGACTATAAAAGCAAACGTGAAGCAAAATAAGAGTTGAGGTTTGGTTATGTCGATTACACTGAGCGACAGTGCAGCAGCGCGAGTAAATACCTTTCTGGCTAACCGCGGCAAAGGGTTTGGCCTGCGTCTGGGTGTGAGAACCTCCGGATGTTCAGGTATGGCTTATGTACTGGAATTTGTTGACGAACCGACGCCGGAAGACATCGTGTTTGAAGACAAAGGCGTGAAAGTCGTGGTCGATGGCAAAAGCCTGCAATTTCTGGACGGTACGCAGCTGGACTTCGTAAAAGAAGGCCTGAACGAAGGGTTTAAATTCACCAACCCGAACGTCAAAGATGAGTGTGGTTGCGGCGAAAGCTTCCACGTCTAATGCGCATACCGATAACCCCACCGTGGTCGCCTGCGCGTGGGGTTTGTTTTACCTGATTCGCCGTTATCGCGGCGGATCGCAGCCCTGAGAATGTTATGGATTACTTCACCCTCTTTGGCTTGCCTGCCCGTTATCAACTCGATACCCAGGCACTGAGCCTGCGTTTTCAGGATCTACAACGTCAGTATCATCCTGATAAATTCGCCAGCGGAAGCCAGGCGGAACAACTCGCCGCCGTACAGCAATCTGCAACCATTAACCAGGCCTGGCAAACGCTGCGTCATCCGTTAATGCGCGCGGAATATTTGCTTTCTTTGCACGGTTTTGATCTCGCCAGCGAGCAGCATACTGTGCGCGACACCGCGTTCCTGATGGAACAGCTGGAGCTGCGCGAAGAACTGGACGAGATCGAACAGGCGAAAGATGAAGCGCGGCTGGAAAGCTTTATCAAACGTGTGAAAAAGATGTTTGATACCCGCCATCAGTTGATGGTTGAACAGTTAGACAACGAGACGTGGGACGCGGCGGCGGATACCGTGCGTAAACTGCGTTTTCTCGATAAACTGCGAAGCAGTGCCGAACAACTCGAAGAAAAACTGCTCGATTTTTAATTTCTGGAAGCTAAACATGGCCTTATTACAAATTAGTGAACCTGGTTTGAGTGCTGCGCCGCATCAGCGTCGTCTGGCGGCCGGTATTGACCTGGGCACAACCAACTCGCTGGTGGCGACAGTGCGCAGCGGTCAGGCCGAAACGTTAGCCGACCATGAAGGCCGTCACCTGCTGCCATCTGTTGTTCACTATCAACAGCAAGGGCATTCGGTGGGTTATGACGCGCGTACTAACGCTGCGCTTGACACCGCCAACACCATTAGTTCTGTTAAACGCCTGATGGGGCGCTCGCTGGCTGATATCCAGCAACGCTATCCGCATCTGCCTTATCAATTCCAGGCCAGCGAAAACGGCCTGCCGATGATTGAAACGGCGGCGGGGCTGCTGAACCCGGTGCGCGTTTCTGCGGACATCCTCAAAGCACTGGCGGCGCGGGCAACTGAAGCCCTGGCAGGCGAGCTGGATGGTGTAGTTATCACCGTTCCGGCGTACTTTGACGATGCCCAGCGTCAGGGCACCAAAGACGCGGCGCGTCTGGCTGGGTTGCATGTTCTGCGCTTACTTAACGAACCGACCGCTGCGGCTATCGCCTACGGGCTGGATTCCGGTCAGGAAGGCGTGATCGCCGTTTATGACCTCGGCGGCGGGACGTTTGATATTTCCATTCTGCGCTTAAGTCGCGGCGTGTTTGAAGTGCTGGCGACCGGCGGTGATTCCGCGCTCGGCGGCGATGATTTCGACCATCTGCTGGCGGATTACATTCGCGAGCAGGCGGGCATTCCTGATCGTAGCGATAACCGCGTTCAGCGTGAACTGCTGGATGCCGCCATTGCGGCCAAAATCGCGCTGAGCGATGCGGACTCCGTGGCTGTGAATGTTGCGGGCTGGCAGGGCGAAATCAGCCGTGAACAATTCAATGAACTGATCGCGCCACTGGTAAAACGAACCTTACTGGCTTGTCGTCGTGCGCTGAAAGACGCGGGCGTAGAAGCTGATGAAGTGCTGGAAGTGGTGATGGTTGGCGGTTCTACTCGCGTGCCGCTGGTGCGTGAACGGGTAGGCGAATTTTTCGGTCGTCCACCGCTGACTTCCATCGACCCGGATAAAGTCGTCGCTATTGGCGCGGCGATTCAGGCGGATATTCTGGTGGGTAACAAGCCGGACAGCGAAATGCTGCTGCTGGATGTGATCCCACTGTCGCTGGGCCTCGAAACGATGGGCGGCCTGGTGGAGAAAGTGATTCCGCGTAATACCACGATTCCGGTGGCCCGCGCTCAGGATTTCACCACCTTTAAAGATGGTCAGACGGCGATGTCTATCCATGTAATGCAGGGTGAGCGCGAACTGGTGCAGGACTGCCGCTCGCTGGCGCGTTTTGCGCTGCGTGGTATTCCGGCGCTACCGGCTGGCGGGGCGCATATTCGCGTGACGTTCCAGGTCGATGCCGACGGTCTTTTGAGCGTGACGGCGATGGAGAAATCCACCGGCGTTGAGGCGTCTATTCAGGTGAAACCTTCTTATGGCCTAACCGACAGCGAAATCGCCTCGATGATCAAAGACTCAATGAGCTATGCCGAGCAGGACGTAAAAGCCCGTATGCTGGCAGAACAAAAAGTAGAAGCGGCGCGTGTGCTGGAAAGTCTGCACGGCGCGCTGGCTGCTGATTCCGCGCTGTTAAGTGCCGCAGAGCGTCAGGTTATTGACGATGCTGCCGCTCACCTGAGTGAAGTGGCGCAGGGCGATGATGTTGACGCCATCGAACAAGCGATTAAAAACGTAGACAAACAAACCCAGGATTTCGCCGCTCGCCGCATGGACCAGTCGGTTCGTCGTGCGCTGAAAGGCCATTCCGTGGACGAGGTTTAATATGCCAAAGATTGTTATTTTGCCTCATCAGGATCTCTGTCCTGATGGCGCTGTTCTGGAAGCTAATAGCGGTGAAACCATTCTCGACGCAGCTCTGCGTAACGGTATCGAGATTGAACACGCCTGTGAAAAATCCTGTGCTTGCACCACCTGCCACTGCATCGTTCGTGAAGGTTTTGACTCACTGCCGGAAAGCTCAGAGCAGGAAGACGACATGCTGGACAAAGCCTGGGGGCTGGAGCCGGAAAGCCGTTTAAGCTGCCAGGCGCGCGTCACAGACGAAGATTTAGTGGTCGAAATCCCGCGTTACACTATCAACCATGCGCGTGAGCATTAACAGAGGTGAGTATGGGACTTAAGTGGACCGATAGCCGCGAAATTGGCGAAGCACTGTACGATGCGTATCCCGATCTTGATCCGAAAACGGTTCGATTCACCGATATGCATCAGTGGATTTGCGATCTGGAAGATTTCGACGACGACCCGCAGGCATCCAACGAGAAAATCCTCGAAGCGATTTTGTTAGTCTGGCTGGACGAAGCCGAATAATTTCCGCGTCATGCTTCACGCCGCAGATGCGTTGGCTGCGCTCGTTCACCCCAGTCACATAGTTATCTATGCTCCTGGGGCTTCACTCACTTGCCGCCTTACTGCAACGCGAATCATTTAGCGGAAAAATCCTGGGGCTGCCAACTGGCGGCCCTTTTATAAATAAGGATAACTAAAATGACAGAAGCGATGAAAATTACCCTCTCTACCCAACCTGCCGACGCGCGCTGGGGAGAAAAAGCGACTTACAGCATTAATAATGATGGCATAACCCTGCATTTGAACGGAGCGGACGATCTGGGTCTGATCCAGCGTGCGGCGCGCAAGATTGACGGCCTGGGCATCAAACATGTTCAGTTAAGCGGTGAAGGCTGGGATGCGGATCGTTGCTGGGCATTCTGGCAAGGTTACAAAGCCCCGAAAGGCATGCGTAAAGTGGAGTGGCCGGATCTGGACGATGCCCAGCGTCAGGAACTGGATAACCGCCTGATGATCATCGACTGGGTGCGTGACACCATCAACGCACCGGCGGAAGAGCTGGGGCCATCGCAACTGGCACAGCGTGCTGTTGATCTGATCAGCAACGTCGCAGGCGATCGTGTGACTTACCGGATCACTAAAGGCGAAGATCTGCGTGAGCAAGGTTATATGGGGCTGCACACTGTCGGGCGCGGTTCAGAACGTTCTCCGGTATTGCTGGCGCTGGATTACAACCCAACTGGCGATAAAGAAGCGCCAGTGTACGCGTGCCTGGTAGGTAAAGGTATCACCTTTGATTCCGGCGGCTACAGCATCAAACAGACTGCGTTTATGGACTCGATGAAGTCGGACATGGGCGGCGCGGCAACGGTTACCGGGGCGCTGGCATTTGCCATTACTCGCGGATTGAACAAGCGCGTGAAACTGTTCCTCTGCTGTGCGGATAACCTGATCAGCGGCAACGCGTTCAAACTGGGCGATATCATCACCTATCGCAACGGTAAAAAAGTTGAAGTGATGAACACTGATGCCGAAGGGCGTCTGGTGCTGGCCGATGGTCTGATTGATGCCAGTGCGCAGAAACCGGAACTAATCATTGATGCGGCGACCCTCACCGGGGCGGCGAAAACCGCGCTGGGTAATGATTATCACGCGCTGTTCAGTTTTGACGATGCGCTGGCCGGTCGCTTACTGGCGAGTGCCGCGCAGGAGAACGAACCGTTCTGGCGTCTGCCGTTGGCGGAGTTCCACCGCAGCCAGCTGCCGTCTAACTTTGCCGAACTGAACAACACCGGAAGCGCGGCGTATCCGGCAGGTGCAAGTACGGCGGCGGGCTTCCTGTCGCATTTTGTTGAGAACTATCAGCAAGGCTGGCTGCATATCGACTGCTCGGCGACTTACCGTAAAGCGCCGGTTGAACAGTGGTCTGCGGGCGCGACCGGGCTGGGTGTGCGCACGATTGCTAATCTGTTAACGGCGTAAACTAATATGCCGGATGCGGCGTAAACGCCTTATCCGGCCTACAAATTCTGCAAATTCAACAAATTGCGAATCCCTTGTAGGCCTGATAAGCATAGCGCATCAGGCACTTGTGCCCCGAACGTTGAATGAATTGTGGTTCTTATGTCCGAAATAAAAAACGAACTTGAAGACCTGCTGGAAAAAGCAGCAACCGAACCGGCTCACCGCCCGGCCTTTTTCCGTACTCTACTGGAATCCACCGTCTGGGTGCCGGGTACGGCGGCGCAGGGCGAGGCTGTGGTTGAAGATAGCGCGCTTGATTTACAGCACTGGGAAAAAGAAGACGGCACCAGCGTCATTCCTTTTTTTACCTCGTTAGAAGCACTTCAACAGGCGGTTGAAGACGAACAGGCATTTGTCGTAATGCCCGTTCGCACATTGTTTGAGATGACCCTTGGTGAAACGCTCTTCCTTAATGCCAAACTGCCAACCGGTAAAGAATTTATGCCGCGTGAAATCAGTTTGTTGATTGGTGAAGAAGGGAATCCGCTGAGCAGTCAGGAAGTACTGGAAGGCGGTGAATCGCTGATATTATCGGAAGTCGCAGAGCCACCAGCACAAATGATTGATTCACTCACCACCTTATTTAAAACCATTAAGCCAGTGAAGCGTGCTTTTATTTGTTCAATTAAAGAGAACGAAGAGGCACAGCCTAATTTACTTATTGGCATTGAAGCCGATGGTGATATCGAAGAAATTATTCAGGCGGCGGGAAGTGTAGCGACCGATACATTACCTGGCGATGAACCAATCGATATTTGTCAGGTGAAAAAAGGGGAAAAAGGAATTAGCCACTTTATTACCGAACATATTGCGCCATTCTATGAACGTCGCTGGGGTGGTTTTTTGCGTGACTTTAAACAGAATCGGATAATATAAAATATGCCGCCCAAAGGGCGGCATTCGGGCTTACTTGCTGCTCTGAAGGTTGTTAACCACCAGTAAATTGTTACCGGAGAGACTCCGGTTATTATTTACTTCGGAAAACAGCGCACCAGAAACAATAAGTACGATACAAAAGCACCGTATCTTCATTGTGCGGTCCATGCGAAGACCGCATCACGACAGCACCACTGGCGATATTGCCGCGATAGCAAGCACTGTGGGGTGCCTGTATTTACGGTCATGGAACATCCTTTCCTAAAGCCAGCGCCCGTTTGCGAGACGGCGAAAAGGGCCGTTAAGAATAATACTCTCATGTTTGAATAATTACTCTGTTTATTATCTTGACATGGCCAGGCATAAAAGAGAGTATTTCAACACTGTGGGGTGCCTGCGTTGTTCATGCAACACAAGTCAACCTGCTGGAAAGGCCGCGAACCAGACCAGCAATAAAAAACCGCCAAATTCGGCGGTTTTTTATTGCCTGTAAAAAGCTTATTTCAATGGCTCAACCGGTAAATCTGCCCGCGCGCCCCATTCACTCCATGCGCCGTCGTACAGTTTCACGTTTGGCACATCCAGCGTTGCGAGTGCCAACAAAACCACTGCTGCCGTTACACCAGAGCCGCAGCTGACAATAATTGGTTTGTCATAGCTGACGCCGCGACCAAAAAATATCGCATCCAGTTCATCGGTCGTTTTCAGTTCGCCTTCGCGCACCAGCTCTGTCCATGGAACATTCAGCGCGCCGGGAATATGTCCGCGACGTAAACCTGCGCGAGGTTCATCAACTTCCGCGTTAAAACGCGCAGCCGGGCGGGCATCGATAATTTGTGCCGTTTTTTCATGACTTGCCAATAACACATCGGTCACTTTCACCACGGCTTCCGGGGTAAACGCGACGTTAAACTCTCCTTCCGGCAGTTCCACTGCACCTTCTTCTAACAGCAGATCATCGCGCTGCCAGCCTGCTAAGCCACCGCCAAGGATTGACACTTTCTCCACACCAAAAGTGCGCAGCATCCACCACGCGCGCGGCGCAGAAAATAGGTTTCCTTCATCATAGACAATCAGATGCTTGTCCTGATTAACGCCCAGTTCACGCATCGCGACGGCGAACGTTTCCGGGCGAGGCAGCATGTGCGGAAGGGGGGATGTATGATCAGAGAGAGCTTCGATATCGAAAAATACTGCACCGGGGATATGACCGTTCAGATACTCCTGAGCAACGTTACGCTCTTCCTGCCCGGGCGGTGCCATACGAGCATCAATAATCTGAATTTCCGGGTCATCAATATGTTCGGCGAGCCAGTCGGCTCCTACAAACCATGTCGTGGACATAGGCATCTCCATTTTTGCCGGGGTTAAGTTAAATTGTCGGATGTTTGCCGAAAAGCGACAAGCAAAAGAGGCTGATTTGGCTGCCTGAGCCACATTTCTCACTAAAATTCGGATTTTGTAGATGTGATAGTGAATTACATAACGTCATTTCTCACGCATAATAATCATCCGACGTTGCTAACGGGCCATTGTGGCAGGGATGAGAGATGAAAAAGTTACGCTTAGCCGCCTGTATGTTGATGCTGGCGCTGGCAGGGTGCGACAACAACGATAACGCGCCAACTGCAGTGAAAAAAGATACGTCTTCTGAAGTTGCTAAAGAGTCATCTTCGACAAATGCGACTTCTGCGAAACTCTCCTCGCCGGCGCGACAAAAACTGGCACAACAGAGTGCGGGTAAGGCACTGACATTGCTGGATCTCTCTGAGGTACAGCTCGATGGCGCAGCCACGCTGGTACTGACTTTCTCTGTCCCCCTCGACCCGGATCAGGACTTCTCGCGTGTTATTCATGTCGTCGATAAAAAGAGCGGCAAAGTGGATGGCGCCTGGGAGTTGTCGGATAATCTCAAAGAACTGCGTTTACGCCACCTCGAACCGAAACGTGATTTGATCGTCACTATTGGCAAGGAAGTTAAGGCACTCAATAACGCAACCTTCAGTAAAGATTACGAAAAAACCATCACCACCCGCGATATCCAACCCAGTGTCGGCTTTGCCAGCCGTGGTTCGCTGCTACCCGGAAAAGTCGTGGAAGGACTGCCGGTAATGGCGCTCAACGTTAACAATGTCGATGTTAACTTCTTCCGTGTTAAGCCGGAATCGCTGCCAGCTTTCATTAGCCAGTGGGAATATCGTAACTCACTGGCGAACTGGCAATCGGACAAACTGTTGGAGATGGCGGACCTGGTCTATACCGGGCGGTTTGATCTCAATCCCGCGCGAAACACTCGTGAAAAATTATTGCTGCCGCTGGGCGATATCAAGCCGCTTCAGCAGGCGGGCGTGTATCTGGCTGTAATGAATCAGGCCGGACATTACGATTACAGTAATCCAGCCACGCTATTTACGTTAAGTGATATTGGCGTATCGGCCCACCGTTATCACAATCGTCTGGATATCTTTACTCAAAGCCTGGAAAACGGCGCGGCCCAGCAAGGAATTGAAGTCTCGCTATTAAATGAGAAAGGGCAGACTCTGACTCAGGCGACCAGTGATTCACAGGGCCATGTGCAGTTGGAAAATGATAAAAACGCGGCGCTACTGCTGGCGCGTAAAGACGGTCAAACAACGCTGCTCGATTTAAAACTACCGGCACTGGACTTAGCGGAATTTAACATTGCTGGCGCGCCAGACTACAGCAAACAGTTCTTTATGTTTGGCCCGCGCGATCTTTATCGCCCTGGCGAAACGGTCATCCTCAACGGCTTACTGCGTGATGCAGACGGTAAAGCTCTGCCGGATCAACCCATCAAACTGGACGTGATTAAACCTGACGGGCAGGTACTGCGTAGTGTTGTTAGCCAGCCGGAAAATGGCCTCTACCACTTTACCTGGCCGCTGGATAGCACTGCGGCAACCGGAATGTGGCATATCCGAGCCAACACTGGGGATAACCAGTATCGGATGTGGGATTTCCACGTCGAAGATTTTATGCCGGAGCGCATGGCGCTGAATCTGACCGGCGAGAAAACGCCATTAACACCAAAAGATGAAGTGAAATTCTCCGTGGTGGGGTACTACCTGTACGGTGCGCCCGCTAATGGCAATACCTTGCAGGGACAGCTTTTCTTGCGGCCGCTGCGTGAAGCGGTTTCTGCATTGCCTGGTTTCGAATTTGGCGATATTGCTGCCGAAAACCTTTCCCGCACGCTGGATGAAGTTCAGCTGACGCTGGATGATAAAGGGCGTGGCGAAGTTTCCACTGAAAGCCAGTGGAAGGAAGTACATTCCCCATTACAGGTTATTTTCCAGGGGAGTTTGCTGGAATCTGGCGGTCGCCCCGTGACGCGCCGCGCTGAGCAGGCTATCTGGCCAGCCGATGCATTGCCGGGGATCCGTCCGCAGTTCTCTTCAAAATCAGTTTACGATTATCGTACTGACAGCATGGTAAAACAGCCCATTGTTGATGAAGACAGTAACGCTGTTTTTGATATCGTTTATAGCGATGCGCAGGGCGTGAAAAAAGCAGTGTCGGGCTTGCAGGTGCGACTGATTCGCGAACGTCGCGATTACTACTGGAACTGGTCGGAAGATGAAGGCTGGAAGTCACAGTTTGATCAAAAAGATCTGATCGAAAATGAGCAAACGCTGGATCTGAAAGCGGACGAAACCGGCAAGGTCAGTTTTCCGGTAGAGTGGGGCGCTTATCGTCTGGAAGTCAAAGCGCCGAATGAAGCGGTCAGTAGCGCGCGTTTTTGGGCCGGATATAGCTGGCAGGACAATAGCGACGGTAGCGGCGCAGTGCGTCCGGACCGTGTCACGCTGAAACTGGATAAAGCCAGTTATCGCCCGGGCGACACCATTAAGTTGCATATCGCCGCGCCAACGGCGGGTAAAGGTTATGCGATGGTCGAGTCCAGTGAAGGGCCGCTGTGGTGGCAAGAGATTGATGTTCCGGCTCAAGGGCTGGATCTGACGATTCCGGTCGATAAAACCTGGAATCGTCATGATCTGTATTTAAGTACGCTGGTGGTGCGTCCTGGTGATAAATCTCGCTCCGCGACGCCAAAACGCGCGGTTGGTGTGTTGCATTTGCCGCTTGGTGATGAAAACCGTCGCCTCGATCTCGCGCTGGAAACACCAGCAAAAATGCGTCCCAATCAACCATTAACCGTGAAAATTAAAGCCAGCACTAAAAATGGCGAGAAGCCAAAACAGGTGAATGTGCTGGTGTCTGCCGTTGATAGTGGTGTGCTGAATATTACTGACTACGTCACGCCAGATCCGTGGCAGGCGTTCTTTGGTCAGAAACGCTATGGCGCAGACATTTACGATATTTACGGTCAGGTTATTGAAGGTCAGGGGCGTCTGGCTGCACTGCGTTTTGGTGGCGATGGTGATGAACTGAAACGCGGTGGCAAACCGCCAGTAAATCACGTCAATATTGTCGCGCAACAGGCGCTGCCGGTAACGCTCAACGAACAGGGCGAAGGCACGGTTACATTGCCGATTGGCGATTTTAACGGTGAATTGCGCGTCATGGCGCAAGCATGGACAGCAGATGATTTCGGCAGCAACGAAAGCAAAGTGGTTGTTGCCGCACCCGTGATAGCGGAACTGAACATGCCGCGCTTTATGGCTAGCGGCGACACCTCACGTCTGACGCTGGACATCACTAATCTTACCGATAAACCGCAAAAACTTAACGTTGCTCTGACCGCCAGTGGCTTGCTTGAACTGGTGAGTAATTCCCCCGCACCAGTTGAATTAGCGCCAGGTGTGCGAACCACGCTGTTTATCCCGGTGCGTGCTCTGACGGGGTTTGGCGATGGTGAAATTCAGGCCACCATTAGTGGGTTAGCGTTACCAGGTGAAACCGTTGCCGATCAGCATAAGCAGTGGAAAATCGGTGTCCGTCCGGCATTCCCGGCACAAACGGTCAATTACGGTACGGCGTTACAGCCTGGTGAAACTTGGGCGCTCCCGGCTGATGGGTTGCAAAACTTCTCTCCTGTTACGCTGGAAGGGCAGTTGTTGTTGAGCGGCAAACCACCGCTGAACATCGCACGTTATATCAAAGAGTTAAAAGCGTATCCGTACGGCTGTCTGGAGCAAACCGCCAGCGGCCTGTTCCCGTCACTTTATACCAACGCAGCGCAGCTACAGGCGTTGGGCATCAAAGGCGATAGCGATGATAAACGCCGTGCGGCAGTCGATATTGGTGTTTCTCGTTTGCTGCAAATGCAACGTGATAACGGCGGCTTTGCCCTGTGGGATAAAAACGGTGACGAAGAGTACTGGCTGACCGCCTACGTGATGGATTTCCTGATCCGTGCTGGTGAACAGGGTTACAGCGTGCCGACAGAAGCCATTAATCGTGGAAACGAGCGTCTGCTGCGCTATTTACAAGATCCGGGCATGATGTCGATTCCGTACGCTGATAATCTTAAAGCCAGTAAGTTTGCCGTTCAGTCTTACGCTGCACTGGTGCTGGCACGGCAGCAAAAAGCACCGCTGGGTGCGCTACGCGAAATCTGGGAGCGTCGTGCAGATGCGGCTTCTGGTTTACCGCTGCTGCAACTTGGCGTTGCGCTGAAAACCATGGGTGATGCGACGCGTGGTGAAGAAGCGATTGCGCTGGCGCTGAAAACGCCGCGTAACGATGAACGGAAATGGCTGGGTGATTACGGTAGCCCACTGCGCGACAACGCGTTAATGCTCTCCTTACTTGAAGAGAACAAGCTACTGCCTGATGCACAGAATGCATTGCTTAACACCCTTTCACAGCAGGCATTTGGCGAACGTTGGCTCTCGACCCAGGAAAGTAACGCGCTGTTCCTGGCCGCCCGTACTCTTCAGGATTTACCGGGTAAATGGCAGGCGCAGACGTCTTTCTCAACTGAGCCGCTGACAGGCGAGAAAGCGCAAAACAGCAATCTGAATAGCGATCAACTTGCCACCTTGCAGGTGACCAACCGTGGTGACCAGCCGTTATGGCTGCGTGTGGATGCCAGCGGTTATCCGCAATCCGCACCACAACCAGCGAGCAATGTGCTGCAAATTGAGCGTCATATTCTTGGTACTGACGGTAAGAGTAAGTCTCTGGACTCGTTGCGTAGCGGCGATCTGGTGCTGGTCTGGTTGCAGGTAAAAGCCAGTGACAGCGTGCCGGATGCTTTGGTCGTTGATTTACTGCCAGCGGGCCTGGAACTGGAAAACCAGAACCTGGCTAACGGCAGCGCCAGCCTGGAGCAAAGTGGCAGCGAAGTGCAAAACCTACTCAATCAAATGCAACAAGCGAACATTAAGCATATTGAGTTTCGGGACGATCGCTTTGTGGCGGCGGTTGCTGTTGATGAATATCAGCCAGTAACGCTGGTGTATCTGGCGCGGGCGGTAACGCCGGGAACGTATCAGGTTCCGCAACCGATGGTGGAATCAATGTATGTTCCCCAATGGCGGGCGACTGGCGCTACTGAAGATTTGCTGATTATCAGACCGTAAATGGCTCGTCTGTTAACCAAACATGGCTGCTGGATAACGCTGGCAGTCATGCCCTTTATTATCATTCTGACGGCGTGGGGGGCAGATAAACTCTGGCCTCTGCCGCTACATGAAGTTAACCCCGCACGCGTCGTCGTGGCGCAGGATGGGACGCCGCTCTGGCGCTTTGCCGATGCTGATGGCATCTGGCGTTATCCGGTAACCATCGAAGATGTTTCTCCGCGTTATCTCGAAGCACTGATCAATTACGAAGATCGCTGGTTCTGGAAGCATCCAGGCGTGAACCCATTCTCGGTGGCTCGTGCTGCCTGGCAGGATCTTACTTCTGGTCGGGTTATCTCCGGCGGCAGTACGCTCACTATGCAGGTAGCTCGCCTGCTTGATCCACATTCGAAAACCTTTGGCGGTAAAATTCGCCAGCTCTGGCGCGCATTTCAACTGGAATGGCACCTGTCTAAACGTGAAATTCTGACCTTGTATCTTAACCGCGCCCCGTTTGGCGGTACGTTACAGGGGATAGGTGCGGCAAGCTGGGCTTATCTCGGGAAATCGCCTGCAAATTTGAGCTATTCCGAGGCAGCAATGCTGGCGGTGTTACCGCAAGCGCCCAGCCGACTGCGCCCGGATCGCTGGCCGGAACGTGCCGAGGCCGCACGTAATAAAGTGCTCAAACGGATGGCTGCGCAAGGTGTGTGGTCCCGTGAGCAGGTAAAAGAATCTAGTGAAGAGCCCATCTGGCTGGCCCCCAGGCAAATGCCGCAACTGGCACCGTTGTTTTCGCGCATGATGCTCGGTAAAAGTAAAAGCGACAAAATCGTTACTACGCTGGATGCAGGTCTTCAACGACGTCTGGAAGAACTGGCGCAAAACTGGAAAGGACGATTGCCGGCGCGCAGCTCACTGGCGATGATCGTGGTTGATCATACCGATATGCGTGTTCGCGGCTGGGTAGGATCGGTCGATCTCAACGATGATTCACGCTTTGGTCATGTTGATATGGTTAATGCGATCCGATCGCCAGGATCGGTGCTCAAACCATTTGTTTATGGTCTGGCTCTGGATGAAGGTTTGATCCACCCGGCATCGCTGTTGCAAGACGTCCCCCGACGCACCGGTGATTATCGACCCGGTAACTTTGACAGCGGTTTTCATGGCCCGATCAGCATGAGCGAGGCGCTGGTGCGCTCGCTGAACTTACCTGCTGTGCAGGTGCTGGAAGCCTATGGCCCGAAACGGTTTGCGGCAAAATTACGCAATGTTGGATTGCCGTTGTATCTGCCCAACGGTGCTGCGCCCAATCTTTCGCTCATTCTTGGCGGCGCTGGTGCAAAACTGGAAGATATGGCTGCAGCGTATACCGCGTTTGCTCGCCACGGTAAGGCGGGTAAGTTGCGCTTACAGCCGGGTGACCCATTACTTGAGCGACCGTTAATGTCGCCGGGGGCCGCGTGGATTATCCGCCGTATTATGGCAGATGAAGCGCAGCCGCTTCCGGATGGTGCCTTGCCACGCGTCGTACCACTGGCGTGGAAAACAGGAACCAGTTATGGCTATCGCGATGCATGGGCAATAGGGATAAACGCTCGCTATGTGATCGGTATCTGGACCGGCAGGCCGGACGGCACGCCGGTAGTCGGCCAGTTTGGCTTTGCCAGCGCCGTACCGCTGTTGAATCAGGTCAATAATATCTTACTGTCGCGCAGTGCGAATCTGCCGGAAGACCCGCGTCCTGGCTCCGTAAGTCGTGGCGTTATCTGCTGGCCTGGCGGACAGTCTTTGCCGGAAGGTGACGGTAACTGTCGCCGCCGCCTGGCAACCTGGCTGCTGGACGGGAGCCAGCCGCCAACGCTATTACTACCGGAGCAGGAAGGCATTAATGGCATTCGTTTCCCCATCTGGCTGGATGAAAACGGCAAACGTGTTGCCGCTGATTGCCCTCAGGCGCGACAAGAAATGATAAATGTCTGGCCGCTACCGCTGGAACCCTGGCTGCCCGCATCGGAGCGCCGCGCCGCACGCCTGCCATCGGCATCAACAAGTTGCCCGCCGTACGGTCACGATGCCCCGCTCCCGCTGCAGCTGACAGGCGTTCGCGATGGCGCGATTATTAAACGTTTACTTGGCACTGCTGATGCTTCTTTGCCTGTGCAAACCACGGGCGGCGCAGGTGAACGATGGTGGTTTCTTAATGGTGCACCGTTAACTGAACGTGGGCGTAACATTACGTTGCGTTTGAGTGAAAAAGGTGACTATCAGTTACTGGTGATGGATGAAATGGGACAGGTCGCGACGGTGAGATTTGCCATGCAGTAGTCTGTTTTGTCAGATTTTGTTGCTTAAACTCGGTTTATTTTAAAAAAATGTTACCTTCATCAATAGTCAACGGCCCTGTAGCTCATTATAATCCGCGCCATCTCGTACGCTGGTACAGACAACAACAGAATAATTTACAGAGGTAAAAATGGCTATTGAACGTACTTTTTCCATCATCAAACCGAATGCGGTAGCAAAAAACGTTATTGGTAATATCTTTGCGCGCTTTGAAGCTGCTGGATTTAAAATTGTCGGCACCAAAATGCTGCACCTGACCGTTGAACAGGCTCGTGGCTTTTATGCTGAACACGATGGAAAACCGTTCTTTGATGGTCTGGTTGAGTTCATGACCTCTGGCCCGATCGTGGTTTCCGTACTGGAAGGTGAAAACGCCGTTCAGCGTCACCGCGATCTGCTGGGCGCGACCAACCCGGCAAACGCACTGGCCGGTACTCTGCGCGCTGATTACGCTGACAGCCTGACCGAAAACGGTACCCACGGTTCTGATTCCGTCGAATCCGCCGCTCGCGAAATCGCCTTCTTCTTCGGTGAAGGCGAAGTGTGTCCGCGCACACGTTAATATTTTCGTAAATGCCGCGTGCAAACGTGGCATCCATGCGCCAGAATTTGTACAATGCAGCGCCCCCGGACGAGCAGCAGCTCACCGGGGCGTTTCTTTTTTCAACCCTCCAGGGGCCATAACGTGTAATAACGAGGCCGGAATAGCATATGTCTGAACAATTAGTCACACCTGAAAACGTCACCACGAAAGATGGAAAAATCAACCTGCTGGATCTCAACCGTCAGCAGATGCGGGAGTTTTTTAAAGATTTAGGTGAAAAACCCTTCCGCGCCGATCAGGTGATGAAGTGGATGTATCACTATTGCTGCGACAACTTTGATGAGATGACCGACATCAATAAAGTGTTGCGCGGCAAACTGAAAGAGGTGGCGGAGATCCGCGCACCGGAAGTGGTTGAAGAACAGCGTTCATCTGACGGCACCATTAAATGGGCGATCGCCGTTGGCGATCAGCGCGTCGAAACGGTGTATATCCCGGAAGACGACCGTGCCACGCTCTGCGTCTCTTCGCAGGTGGGGTGTGCGCTGGAGTGTAAATTCTGTTCCACCGCCCAGCAGGGCTTTAACCGCAACCTGCGGGTGTCGGAAATTATCGGCCAGGTATGGCGTGCGGCGAAAATCGTCGGCGCAGCAAAAGTCACCGGTCAGCGCCCAATCACTAACGTAGTGATGATGGGTATGGGCGAGCCGCTGCTCAACCTGAACAACGTCGTTCCGGCGATGGAAATCATGCTTGATGATTTCGGTTTTGGTCTGTCTAAACGTCGCGTGACGCTTTCCACTTCCGGTGTAGTTCCGGCGCTGGATAAACTGGGCGATATGATCGACGTTGCACTGGCAATTTCCCTGCACGCGCCGAACGACGAAATTCGTGACGAAATTGTGCCGATCAACAAAAAGTACAATATCGAAACGTTCCTTGCTGCAGTGCGCCGTTATCTGGAGAAATCCAACGCCAATCAGGGCCGAGTCACTATTGAATACGTGATGCTTGACCACGTTAACGACGGCACTGAACACGCGCACCAACTGGCGGAGCTGCTGAAAGATACGCCGTGTAAGATCAACCTGATTCCGTGGAACCCGTTCCCGGGCGCGCCGTATGGCCGCAGTTCGAACAGTCGTATCGATCGCTTCTCAAAAGTGTTGATGAGCTATGGGTTCACAACCATCGTGCGTAAAACGCGTGGGGATGATATCGACGCAGCCTGCGGGCAATTAGCGGGCGAGGTTATCGACCGTACTAAACGTACCCTGCGCAAACGGATACAGGGAGAAGCCATCGACGTGAAAACGGTTTGATGTCTCTTGCGCCACGGTTACTTTTTGTACCGTGGCGTAATCTTTTATGAATATAGCATTAAGTTGCAATTGTCTGATCAATATTAACGGTGCGTTTTTGCTGACTTTAAGGCAGTATGTAACGATGCAACAGTGAGTTAGCTTTGATTCATGTGGGCTTTGTCATGAGCACACAGACAGTCTTATACTGTATGATAAAGGTTAACTTAATGGATGTCTCGCGGTGTGGGTGAGTATGATGACTCACCGGCATCTCAATTCTCATTTAAACGTACCTGCAGCGAATGAATACTGAAGCCACGCACGACCAAAATGAAGCACTTACTACCGGCGCTCGCTTGCGTAATGCCCGCGAACAACTTGGACTTAGCCAGCAAGCCGTTGCCGAACGACTTTGTCTGAAGGTTTCCACGGTACGCGATATTGAAGAGGATAAGGCGCCAGCCGACCTTGCATCAACATTCCTGCGCGGGTATATCCGGTCTTATGCACGACTGGTGCATATTCCGGAAGAAGAACTGCTGCCGGGGCTGGAAAAACAGGCTCCGTTACGGGCCGCAAAAGTTGCGCCCATGCAGAGTTTCTCTCTCGGCAAGCGACGTAAAAAACGCGATGGCTGGCTGATGACCTTCACCTGGCTGGTGTTATTCGTGGTGATTGGGCTGAGCGGTGCCTGGTGGTGGCAAGATCACAAAGCCCAGCAGGAAGAGATCACGACTATGGCCGATCAGACCACAGCGGAACTGAACGGTAATAGCGACCAGGCGCAGAGCGTGCCGTTAGATACCTCCTCAAACGCTGGTCAGAGTGACTCCACCACGACGTCAGCACCTGCGGATACTACCGCTGCAAACACGCAAACGTCAGACGTGACCACGCCGGCACCTGCCGTTGAACCACAGCAGAACGCGGTTGTTCCGCCATCGCAGGCGAATGTGGATACCGCGGCTACGACCGCGCCAACTGCAACGACGCCAAATGACGCGGCACCACTGCCAACCGATCAGGCTGGTGTGACCACGCCGGCGGCTGACCCGAATGCACTGGTGATGAACTTTACTGCCGATTGCTGGCTGGAAGTCACCGATGCTACCGGTAAAAAACTGTTCAGCGGGATGCAGCGTAAAGACGGTAATTTGAATTTAACCGGCCAGGCACCGTATAAACTGAAAATTGGTGCGCCAGCCGCAGTACAGATCCAGTATCAAGGGAAACCTGTCGATCTGAGTCGTTTTATCAGAACTAACCAGGTTGCGCGTCTGACCCTAAATGCCGAACAATCACCGGCGCAGTAACAGACGGGTAACGCGGGAGATTTTGCATGCATAACCAGGCTCCAATTCAACGTAGAAAATCAACACGTATTTACGTTGGGAATGTGCCGATTGGCGATGGAGCTCCCATCGCCGTACAGTCCATGACTAATACGCGCACGACGGACGTCGAAGCGACGGTCAATCAAATCAAGGCGCTGGAACGTGTTGGTGCCGATATCGTCCGTGTTTCAGTACCGACGATGGACGCGGCAGAAGCGTTCAAACTCATCAAACAGCAGGTTAACGTACCGCTGGTGGCCGACATCCACTTTGACTATCGCATTGCGCTGAAAGTGGCGGAATACGGCGTCGATTGCCTGCGCATTAACCCAGGCAATATCGGTAATGAAGAGCGTATTCGCATGGTGGTTGACTGTGCGCGCGATAAAAACATTCCGATCCGTATTGGCGTTAACGCCGGATCGCTGGAAAAAGATCTGCAAGAAAAGTATGGCGAACCGACGCCGCAGGCGTTGCTTGAGTCCGCCATGCGTCATGTTGATCATCTTGATCGTCTGAACTTCGATCAGTTTAAAGTCAGTGTTAAAGCGTCAGACGTTTTCCTGGCAGTAGAATCGTATCGTCTGCTGGCAAAACAGATCGATCAGCCGCTGCATCTTGGGATCACCGAAGCCGGTGGCGCACGCAGTGGGGCGGTGAAATCTGCCATCGGTTTAGGTCTGTTGCTGTCTGAAGGTATTGGTGACACGCTGCGCGTTTCGCTGGCTGCCGATCCGGTTGAAGAGATCAAAGTCGGTTTCGATATCCTTAAATCGCTGCGAATCCGTTCGCGCGGGATCAACTTCATCGCCTGCCCGACCTGTTCTCGTCAGGAGTTTGACGTCATTGGTACGGTTAACGCACTTGAGCAGCGTCTGGAAGATATCATTACCCCGATGGACGTTTCGATCATTGGTTGCGTGGTGAATGGCCCTGGTGAGGCACTGGTTTCTACACTCGGCGTCACGGGCGGTAACAAGAAAAGCGGCCTTTATGAAGATGGCGTGCGCAAAGACCGTCTGGACAACAATGACATGATCGATCAGCTGGAAGCGCGTATTCGTGCGAAAGCCAGTCAGCTGGACGAAGCGCGTCGAATTGACGTTCAGCAGGTTGAAAAATAATAACGTGATGGGAAGCGCCTCGCTTCCCGTGTATGATTGAACCCGCATAGCTCCCGAAACATTGACGGAAGCGTTGAGGGTTCATTTTTATATTCAGAAAGAGAATAAACGTGGCAAAAAACATTCAAGCCATTCGCGGCATGAACGATTACCTGCCTGGCGAAACTGCCATTTGGCAGCGCATTGAAGGCACACTGAAAAACGTGCTCGGCAGCTACGGTTACAGTGAAATCCGCTTGCCGATTGTAGAGCAGACCCCGCTATTCAAACGTGCGATTGGTGAAGTCACCGACGTGGTTGAAAAAGAGATGTATACCTTTGAGGATCGCAATGGCGACAGCCTGACTTTGCGCCCTGAAGGGACGGCGGGCTGTGTACGCGCCGGCATCGAGCATGGTCTTCTGTACAATCAGGAACAGCGTCTGTGGTATATCGGGCCGATGTTCCGCCATGAGCGTCCGCAAAAAGGCCGTTATCGTCAATTCCATCAGCTAGGTTGTGAAGTCTTCGGTCTGCAGGGTCCGGATATTGACGCCGAATTGATCATGCTCACCGCCCGCTGGTGGCGTGCGCTGGGTATCTCTGAACACGTTACCCTCGAGTTGAACTCTATCGGCTCGCTGGAAGCACGCGCCAATTACCGCGATGCACTGGTGGCATTCCTCGAACAGCATAAAGAAAAGCTGGACGAAGACTGCAAACGCCGCATGTACACCAACCCGCTGCGCGTGCTGGATTCCAAAAATCCGGAAGTGCAGGCGTTACTCAATGACGCTCCGGCGTTAGGCGATTATCTTGACGAGGAGTCTCGCGAGCATTTTGCTGGTCTGTGCAAACTGCTTGAGAGCGCAGGTATTGCCTACACAGTCAACCAGCGTTTGGTGCGTGGTCTGGATTACTACAATCGTACCGTTTTCGAATGGGTGACTAACAGCCTCGGTTCCCAGGGAACCGTGTGCGCAGGCGGTCGTTATGACGGTCTGGTGGAACAGCTGGGTGGCCGTGCAACACCGGCAGTAGGTTTTGCGATGGGCCTCGAACGTCTTGTGTTGTTAGTTCAGGCAGTTAATCCGGAATTTAAAGCCGATCCCGTTGTCGATATATACCTGGTGGCTTCAGGCGCCGATACACAATCTGCGGCACTGGCATTAGCTGAGCGTCTGCGTGATGAATTACCGGGTGTGAAATTGATGACCAACCACGGCGGCGGCAACTTTAAGAAACAGTTTGCCCGTGCTGATAAATGGGGCGCACGCGTTGCTGTGGTGCTGGGTGAGTCCGAAGTGGCCAACGGCACGGCAGTAGTGAAGGATTTGCGCTCTGGTGAGCAAACGGCAGTTGCGCAGGATAGCGTAGCCGCGCATTTGCGCACGTTACTGGGTTAAGGAAGGAGAAGGACAGCGTGGAAATTTACGAGAACGAAAACGACCAGGTTGAAGCGGTTAAACGCTTTTTTGCTGAAAATGGCAAAGCACTGGCTGTTGGGGTGATTTTGGGCGTTGGCGCACTGATTGGCTGGCGCTACTGGAACAGCCATCAGGTTGATTCCGCACGCTCCACTTCTCTTGCCTATCACAATGCGGTTACCGCAGTTAGCGAAGGCAAACCAGACAGCATTCCAGCGGCGGAAAAATTCGCTGCTGAAAATAAAAATACTTATGGCGCGCTGGCTTCTTTGGAACTTGCGCAGCAATTTGTTGACAAAAATGAACTAGAGAAAGCTGCCGCCCAATTGCAACAAGGGTTGGCGGACACGAGCGATGAAAATCTCAAAGCCGTGATAAATCTGCGTCTTGCCCGAGTTCAGGTGCAGCTCAAGCAGGCTGATGCCGCGCTGAAAACCCTTGAAACCATTAAAGGTGAAGGGTGGGCTGCCATTGTTGCCGACCTGCGTGGTGAAGCATTGCTGAGCAAAGGTGATAAGCAAGGTGCGCGTAGTGCATGGGAAGCAGGTGTGAAAAGCGATGCTACCCCGGCACTGAGCGAAATGATGCAGATGAAAATTAATAATTTGTCCATCTGAGAGGGACCCGATGCAATTGCGTAAATTACTGCTGCCAGGACTGCTTTCCGTTACTCTTTTAAGCGGCTGTTCGCTGTTTAACAGCGAAGAAGATGTGGTAAAGATGTCCCCATTGCCGACCGTTGAAAACCAGTTTACGCCGACCACGGCGTGGAGCACCTCTGTTGGTAGCGGCATTGGCAACTTCTATTCTAATCTTCATCCGGCACTGGCGGACAACGTTGTCTATGCAGCGGATCGCGCTGGTTTAGTAAAAGCGATGAATGCGGATGACGGCAAAGAAATCTGGTCTGTCAGTCTGGCCGAGAAAGATGGCTGGTTGTCTAAAGAGCCGGCATTGCTTTCTGGCGGCGTGACCGTAGCGGGTGGTCACGTTTACATTGGCAGCGAAAAGGCG
This sequence comes from Escherichia sp. E3659, assembly GCF_005781135.1. Classification (NCBI taxonomy): domain Bacteria; kingdom Pseudomonadati; phylum Pseudomonadota; class Gammaproteobacteria; order Enterobacterales; family Enterobacteriaceae; genus Escherichia; species Escherichia sp. E3659. The sequence goes on from NZ_VATQ01000009.1 coordinate 87,594, forward strand.
CAGGTTTACGCGCTGAATACCAGTGATGGTACTGTAGCATGGCAAACTAAAGTCGCGGGTGAAGCACTTTCTCGCCCGGTGGTTAGCGATGGTCTGGTACTTATCCACACCAGTAATGGTCAGTTGCAAGCGCTGAACGAAGCAGACGGTGCTGTTAAATGGACAGTTAACCTCGATATGCCTTCGCTCTCTTTGCGTGGCGAATCTGCGCCAGCCACAGCGTTTGGCGCAGCAGTCGTTGGTGGTGATAATGGCCGCGTCAGTGCAGTACTGATGCAACAGGGCCAGATGATTTGGCAACAGCGCATCTCCCAGGCGACCGGCTCTACTGAAATCGACCGTCTGAGCGATGTTGACACAACTCCAGTAATCATTAACGGCGTTGTTTTTGCACTGGCCTATAATGGTAACCTGACGGCGCTTGATCTGCGCAGCGGTCAGATTATGTGGAAACGCGAACTGGGTTCGGTGAATGATTTCATCGTCGACGGTAACCGCATCTATCTGGTCGATCAAAATGACCGGGTGATGGCGTTGACCATTGATGGTGGCGTTACGCTGTGGACGCAAAGCGATCTGTTGCATCGCCTGCTGACTTCTCCGGTGCTGTATAATGGCAACCTGGTGGTGGGTGACAGTGAAGGCTATCTGCACTGGATTAATGTCGAAGATGGTCGTTTCGTTGCCCAGCAAAAAGTTGATAGCTCCGGTTTCCAGACCGAACCGGTTGCCGCTGATGGCAAACTGCTGATCCAGGCAAAAGACGGGACTGTGTACTCCATTACACGTTAATCGTCTCTGTCGTTCACTTTGAAAACGGCTCCTGGACAGGGGCCGTTTTCCTGTTTTTAACAACGACGCAAAAAAAGCGATCGTTGTCTGATGATTTATAAAAATGAGGCTTTAAACATGGTACCTGTGGTCGCGCTTGTCGGGCGCCCTAACGTAGGAAAATCCACGTTATTTAACCGTCTAACTCGCACCCGAGATGCGCTGGTTGCGGATTTCCCGGGTCTGACTCGTGACCGTAAGTACGGTCGTGCAGAAATTGAAGGCCGCGAGTTTATCTGTATTGATACCGGCGGTATTGACGGTACGGAAGACGGTGTTGAAACCCGCATGGCGGAACAGTCGCTGCTGGCGATTGAAGAAGCAGACGTTGTACTGTTTATGGTTGATGCGCGTGCTGGCCTGATGCCGGCAGATGAAGCTATTGCCAAGCACCTGCGCTCCCGAGAAAAACCTACCTTCCTGGTGGCAAACAAAACTGATGGTTTAGATCCAGACCAGGCAGTTGTTGATTTCTATTCGCTCGGTTTAGGCGAAATCTACCCAATTGCCGCGTCTCATGGTCGTGGCGTATTAAGCCTGCTGGAGCACGTCCTTCTGCCGTGGATGGAAGATCTCGCGCCGCAAGAAGAAGTGGACGAAGACGCTGAATACTGGGCGCAATTTGAAGCGCAAGAGAACGGCGAAGAAGAAGAGGAAGACGACTTCGACCCGCAAAGTCTGCCGATCAAACTGGCGATTGTGGGTCGTCCGAACGTCGGTAAGTCTACGCTCACTAACCGTATTCTCGGTGAAGAACGCGTTGTGGTTTACGACATGCCAGGCACAACGCGTGACAGTATCTACATTCCAATGGAACGTGACGGACGTGAGTATGTACTCATTGACACCGCAGGCGTACGTAAACGCGGCAAAATCACCGATGCGGTAGAGAAGTTCTCAGTAATCAAAACGTTGCAGGCAATTGAAGATGCCAACGTGGTGATGCTGGTCATTGATGCACGCGAAGGTATTTCCGATCAGGATCTCTCCCTGCTGGGCTTTATTCTCAATAGTGGGCGCTCACTTGTGATTGTGGTGAACAAGTGGGATGGCCTGAGCCAGGAAGTGAAAGAGCAGGTGAAAGAGACGCTGGACTTCCGTCTGGGCTTTATCGATTTTGCTCGCGTGCATTTTATCTCTGCATTGCACGGCAGTGGTGTTGGTAACCTGTTTGAATCAGTGCGTGAAGCGTATGACAGCTCCACCCGTCGCGTGGGTACGTCAATGCTGACGCGCATCATGACTATGGCTGTTGAAGATCACCAGCCGCCGCTGGTTCGCGGGCGTCGCGTGAAGCTGAAATATGCCCACGCTGGTGGTTATAACCCGCCGATTGTGGTGATTCACGGTAACCAGGTGAAAGACCTGCCGGATTCCTACAAGCGTTATCTGATGAACTATTTCCGCAAGTCTCTGGATGTGATGGGGACGCCGATTCGTATTCAGTTCAAAGAAGGGGAAAACCCATATGCGAACAAGCGTAACACCCTGACGCCGACCCAGATGCGCAAGCGTAAGCGCCTGATGAAGCATATCAAGAAAAGTAAGTAATTACTTATCTGGTTTCCCTTTCCATATGGAAAGGGAAACCCATGAAAATGTGAGGATCATTTATGGAACTCAGCTGCCCAATCTGCCAAAATCCTCTCGAACGCCAAGGCGAGACGGCTCACTGCGTAACTTGCGACAAAGATTTCACCGTCCAGGCACTTTGCCCTGACTGCCACCAACCGTTACAGGTGTTAAAAGCGTGTGGTGCGGTGGATTATTTCTGCCAGCATGGTCACGGTTTAATTTCTAAAACCCGTATTGAATTTGTCATTTCTTAATATCACTGGAATATATGGTTTAGCATCATATATTCCTAATATAAATATTATAATCTCATCTCTATTAGATTAACGACTAATTAAAAATGAGCAAAGTCTCATTGTTATAACTTTAAGACTATATTTAGCACTTCTGGTGTGCAGTTACTGTGTTATCTGGAATACAATGTTAGAAATTATTTTAGAGTTAAATTTCCACAGGGAAAAGCATGTTGCTATGGATCCGCTATATAACACTAATATTTATCTCCGGAGCTG
>NZ_VATQ01000009.1:90553-205583 GCF_005781135.1 Escherichia sp. E3659
CAGCTCCGGAGATAAATATTAAGCAAAGCGAATCTTCATTACCTGATCTGGCAAGCGAAGCTGCTCAACAAGAAGAACAAAGTAACAAAGGCAAATCCGTCAAGGAACGTGGTGCCAATTACGTTACTGAGTCCGCCCAGCAGGGCTTCGAGAACCTGACTCCAGAAGCGCTTGAATCCCAGGCGAGAAGCTATCTGCAAGGGCAAATCACATCATCCGCACAGTCTTATATCGAAGGTGCGCTTTCTCCTTATGGTAAAGTTCGCTCTAACCTTTCCATCGGTCAGGATGGCGATCTGGACGGCAGTTCAATCGACTATTTTGTCCCCTGGTATGATAATCAGAGCACGGTCTATTTCAGTCAGTTTTCTGCGCAACGAAAAGAAGAGCGCACGATAGGTAATATAGGTTTAGGCGTAAGACATAATTTTGATAAATGGCTTCTGGGGGGAAATATATTTTATGATTATGATTTCACCCGCGGACATCGCCGTTTAGGCTTAGGAACAGAAGCCTGGACGGATTATTTAAAATTTTCTGGTAACTATTATCATCCGCTTTCAGACTGGAAAGATTCAAAAGATTTTGATTTCTATTTAGAACGACCCGTACGTGGCTGGGATGTCCGGGCGGAAGCCTGGTTACCTTCTTATCCGCAGCTGGGGGGCAAAATTGTTTTCGAGCAATATTATGGTGACGAAGTGGCGCTCTTCGGCACCGATAATTTAGAAAAAGATCCCTATGCAGTGACGCTCGGCGTGAACTATCAACCCGTTCCGTTACTGACGGTCGGGACGGACTATAAAGCAGGTACTGGAGATAACAGTGATCTTAGTGTTAACGCCACGATTAACTATCAGTTCGGTGTTCCGCTAAAAGATCAACTGAATAGCGATAACGTCAAAGTCGCTCACTCGCTGATGGGCAGTCGCCATGACTTTGTCGAACGTAATAACTTTATCGTGCTGGAATACAAAGAAAAAGACCCACTTGATGTCACCTTGTGGCTTAAAGCAGACGCCACCAATGAGCACCCGGAATGCGTGATTAAAGACACGCCAGAGGAAGCGGTTGGCCTGGAAAAATGTAAATGGACCATCAACGCGCTGATCAACCACCATTACAAAATTGTCGCCGCCTCGTGGCAGGCGAAAAATAACGCTTCCCGCACGCTGGTCATGCCTGTTGTTAAAGCGAATACCATCACTGAAGGTAACAACAACCACTGGGATCTGGTGCTGCCAGCCTGGCAGTACAGCTCCGATCCCGCCGAACAGGAAAAACTCAATACCTGGCGCGTGCGTCTGGCGCTGGAAGATGAAAAGGGCAACCGGCAAAACTCCGGTGTGGTGGAAATCACCGTGCAGCAGGATCGTAAAATTGAGCTGATCGTCAATAACATCGCAGATGTGCCGGATGAGAACAATCACAGCCATGAAGCCAGCGCCCAGGCAGACGGCGTCGATGGTGTGGTGATGGATCTCGACGTCACCGATAGCTTTGGTGATGACACTGACCGCAACGGCAATGCTCTGCCAGAAGATAACCTTTCGCCGCAGCTTTACGATGCGCAGGATAAAAAAGTTACGCTCACCAATAAACCCTGTTCAACCGAGAATCCCTGCGTCTTTATCGCTAAGCAGGATAAAGAAAAAGGCACCGTTACGCTCTCCAGTACGTTACCCGGTACTTTCCGCTGGAAAGCGAGAGCCGCGCCGTATGACGACAGTAACTATGTAGATGTGACTTTCCTCGGCGCGGGGGGTAATGATGTTAATGCCTTTATCTACCGTGTATCTGCAACTAACCCTGTCAATCTTATCGGCAATGAGAAAGAGCATTTGCCTGTTGATAATGCCTATCGCTTTGTCTTGTGGCGCGATGCCAACAACGATGGCGTTTTCCAGCAGTCGGAAAAACTGACGGAAGAGGAAATGGCGCAATACGACTACCAGTGGGAGTTTACCGGGCACAGCGTCAATGGCTACACCGGAGCGCAATCGAATACCAGTAATGAAGATATTGTCATCCCTGCCACTAACGAAGAGGCCGTACAGAAATTTGGCGCCCAAAAAGAAGATGGCGTGCAGGGGTATGGATTACGTGTGGTTTACAGCAAGCATTAGATCGGCGTGCTGGATATTAATCAAGGAGAGAATTGAATGAACAATCATTTAACGCGGCCGATGACGAAAGTCGCGCTGGCGCTGGCTTTAGCGGGATACTGTGCAGTGCCTGCCGCGATGGCTGAAGGGCAGGGTAATCTCAGGGCGGGTCAGTGGCAGTCAGAATCACAAAGTACCGGCACCATTCAGGGGACCGTGCCGTGGATCACTCGTAGCGCATCAGCAACGAGCGACGCTGATAAATCACATGTCGTTATTGCTATTGACCGTGGCAGCCGCACGGTCACAACGGACGGTGATAAGCAGTTTCATGTGGGTGACACACTGACAGCCAGCTGGGCGATTGGTGATACCCAAGGGGACCTTGATGACAATAACACAGCGACTAAAGCAACCCTCCAGTGGATGAGTTATAGCGACCAGTCAGGAGCGAATCCTAAAGAGATTGGTACCGTAGGGAGCGATACATATACCATCGCGGCTGCGGATGCTGATCGATACATAGGCTTGAAGATCACGCCAACCACGACAACCGGTGATCCGAACGTTGCGGACCAAGTTGTGATGCTTGACCTCTCCACCAATGCAGGCGGTGGTTCTGACAGCGATGATATTCCTGAAGGTCCGGTGTTCGATGATGCAGTTCATGTCGTAATTCACGAAAAAGACATCAATACGAATCTATTGGGTAAAGCGACGAAACTCAAAACTAATACCACCTATCAAGTCATGTTGTGGAAAGATAAAAACAACAACAGTACTTATGATGCAGGCGAAGAGGTTACCAGCCAGTACAACTATCGCTGGCGCTTTACCGGAACCAGCCTCCAGTTGGGCACAGCCGGTGGTCTTGTTAATCCGACTTATAACAACAACGACCTGGTTATCCCTGTTACCAATGCCGAAGCGAAAACCGCGTTCGATTTTGCCGGAAGTGGCGTTGTCCTCGGCAACGATGGTGTCCAGGGCTACGGCTTATCTATCGACTACCAGAGAAAATAATCGTTTCCAGCACCATTCCCGTAAGGGAATGGTGTTTTTCCGCGCACTTTGCTTAGCCAGCGTTAAGCAAAGTGGGTTGAGGTGAAAACGAAACTTTAAACGGGCAGGTTTCAATCATGGGTGGGACTTTGAAACTGATAAAAGCGATAACGGCGGTTTTAATGCTATCTCTGATTGCGCCTGCAGCGGCGGCCTTAAAAGGCGGGCAGTGGCAACAATCAGATGCTTCAACCGATGCTATTAACGGTACTCCTCCCATAGCAGACAGCGCCAGCGTGCCCGTTTATCAGGGCAGCGTCCAGCTTGATCCCACCAAAGAGCACAATGTCGCCAGTACGGCCACGCCGGGGAACTTCAGCGTGGATGCCAGCGCAACCAGTATGATTTTAATTAACCCGGGCGATACCGAAGGCGACATGTTCAGCACTCCGCCGCTGCTGCGCTGGCAAAACCAAACGCTGCCTGACGTTTCGCTGGTATGGGCGGAAGCCGCCACATCTGATGTGCCGCTCGACCCGCAGCCTCGCCCCGATCGCACCTTCTGCGCGCAAAACCTGGCGGGGCATAAGCTGGTGGCCATTCCACAGTTTGACCCTAAAGAAACGCTCCCGACGCTGAATCTTTTTACCCTGACCGGCGTGCCAAATCAGGGTGCGGTTTTGCTCAATGAAAAACAGGTGACGCTTAACATCGCTGCTGCCCAGGGTGATTTAGTGAGTGCAAGCGTCAGCGGTTATGACGACACGCTAAAGGCAGCAAAAACCACCGTCGGCAGTACGATAAACTTAACAGTGACCACCAAAAACTGCGAGGGTAGCCCGACAGGAAATATTCCCTTTGTTATCAAACGGAAAGACGCGATAAATCGCCAGAATGTCGTCAACAACACCAACCCGGTGAGCATCGAGAGTACGGAACTAACCACCACCGCAACGGAGTTCCGCGGTACAACCGATGCCAACGGCACCGCGACCGTCACCGTTACGCAACCTGCCGGACCAGGTGTAAAAACACCGCTGGTTGTCAGCCTGCCAGGTATTACACAAACCAGCGAAACGGCAGTGATCTTTACCGTACTGACCAGCCCGGACGTTGCGGTTGCCAGTATGTGGGGCCACATGCCGGATACGCTGAAAGCACTGCAGTACACCTTCAGCCGACCCAAACTGGCGGCTGAAGTCAGCAATGAAGATGGCACCGTAGACGATCACAATGAAACCTGGTCCACGTTTGTCTGGAGTGGGGCCGATAATCACTGTGACATTCTGCCAGGTATGCGTCAGTTCGGCGCGCTGGCAACGGTCATTCCCACCTCGATTCAGGAAGTGGCGGGATGGCCAATGCAGGGCAACTATTACTGGTCTTCGCTGGCGGGGACGAGCGGGATGCACCATGCGGCTGACGTTTCTAACCGTGGCGAGGCGCAAAAACCAGATGCGACGAAATTCCTGGTCAGCTGCGTCGATAAAGAAGCCCCGGATGTCGAACCGAAACTCGTACTCACGCCGGCAAGTTTTGATGATACGGCGCAGGCGATGAAAGCGCAGGTTGGGGAAGACGCCATCATGCGTCTGACTATCACTGATAACAAAAATAACGATCAGCCGTTAGCGTATTACTACTTTTCTTTGCATCTGGACGACGGCGTTAACCGTAAAAATCAATCCGATCCCGCCTGGGAGGCGCACCCGGTTCAAATCAGTGGCGGCACCAACCTGCAACAAGTTGATGCGCATAATTACGAAGGGATTACAGACGCTAATGGCCAGGCCACGCTGACATTAAGTCAGCCAGGCGGCGTTGGTGTGAAAACCCACATCACGGCGGCGATGCGCAGTAACTATAACGCCTCGGATGCCAAAGACGTCATCTTCACCGTGGTCACCAGCCCGGATAGCGAATATGCCCGCATGTGGGGCCATATGGGCCGCGGGATTATGGCGGAGGGGAATCTCTATAAACGCCCGCGTCTGGCGGACGAAACGACGCATGAAGTAGGATTAATGCGTGAAAACAACGAAGACTGGGCTCTGTTTGACCAGAATACCAGCATGCAGGCGGAATGCGGCGTGGGGCATGTTCCGTCGCAAAGTTCTCTGGAGAGTTTATTTGCGGGTAATCAGGGGAATACGCTCGGCACTGAACATGGCTGGCCGACGGCAAACTATGATTATCTTACCGCCGCCCAACAAGCCGAATCGCATTCGTCTGTAGACCTGGGAACGGGCGTAGTGGATACCTATGCTGGCTTTAAACCCAACTATCTCTCCTGTTCGGCCAACGAATTAATCGCGCGGGTGGTGGTGGAAACAGACAAAGATCTTTCACCAACCTCGAAACAGGCAAGAGCGAAAGTAGGCGAAAAAATCACCATGACGGTGCGTGCCGTCAATGGGCAAAATAATGCGCCGATCCCTTATGCTGACTTTACCATCACCAAAGATATCGGCCTGAACAGGGAAGAGCAGGCAACAGATTTTACCGATCCCAGCAACGGTGCGATTACCCTGAACGGCACGGAATATGGTACCTCACAGCCTTCGATGGTCTACTCCGGCACCACGGACGCGCAGGGCGCAGCGACCGTCGTTATCGAGCAGCCGCAGGGGGTTGGCTTAAGAACTAAGCTCATTGTCACGCCGACCAATTCCGCATTGCCGAACACTGTCAACTACTACGTGACCTTTACCGTACCGACCAGCCCGGATGTAACCGGTGCGAAAATGTGGGGTCACATGGATAACACCATCACCGTTGGGGCGCTGACTTTTGAACGCCCGAAACTGATTAATGAAGTCAGTGGTGAAACCAGTCAACTGGAAGAAAATAACGAAACCTGGGTACGCGTGGCGCAGGCGGATATTGAAAACACGGCGGCGGGCGGTTGCGGAGCCAACAAAGTGCCGCGCAAAGAACAGCTCAATACGCTTTATGCCGCTAACGACAATAATACTATCCAGACGGTTCACGGTTGGCCAACCCAGCGTGAAGCGTACTGGAGCAGTACACCTGCCGATAAAGTGCCGCATCTGGCTATGGTCTGGCTGAATAATGGTACCGTCGAAAATAACAGTCATCCCACAGAGATCTATATGAGCTGCCTTACAGCAGCCAATCCGCTGGCGAGTAACATTACGCTGGAAGCGGTAAATCAGGCGCAGTGGAACGGTTCACTTAACGCGGCGAAGCTGAAAAAGGGAGAGACGTTGCAGGTGAAAGTGACGGTAAAAGATTCCGCGGGAAATCCAATGCCTGATATGCCGTTTACCCTGAAACGCGGCGATGGCTACACTCGTTCTGGCGAACGCCATACGGCAGGCAATGACGATGGGATTGTCTCGTCGGTAGTGGTTGACGCGGGTCTGCCTGATGAAATGGCGCTCAATGATACCGCCACGGCGTATACCGCCCTGACAGACAGCGATGGCAGCAAAATACTCAACATCACGCGCCCGGATACCCACGGTACCAAAACGGCACTCACCGCCGCGCTTTATTCCGATCCGACAAAAAATGCATCGCTGGATACCATTTTTACCGTCGTCACCAGCCCGGATAGCGCAAAAGCCAAAATGTGGGGCCACATGCCGGAAACGCTGGAGGCGGGAGGGCTGACCTTCAAACGCCCACTGCTGTTTGCCGAATTGACTGGCAACCCCGCCGCCACGCGTAAATCTCCTGAAGAGGATAACGAAGTGTGGGCGTTGTTTACCGAGGCACAGGCTGCAAAGACCAATAATGATGGTTGTGGCGCAGACTATATTCCGACTCAGGATGCGTTGGTCACACTCTCCGGTGCGTGGGGGGGGCATGCGGTTGACGGCTGGCCGGTGTTAAGAACATATGACTCCAGTACCCCGGATAAAAACAGCGTTGGCGATCGTAAATATCTGTTTGTGAATATCAGTAACGCCGCCAGTACCGGTACGGCGTCAACTGGCATGGGCTACCTGACCTGCCAGACCACGGCAAATCCAAAAGTGAACACGATTGAACTGACATCAGCGCAAACCGCGAAATATGACGGTATTGATGCGGTAAAAGTTCGAACCGATTACAGCACTACTGGAGATACTATCACCCTGACGGTAACCACCCGCGATGATCAGGGCCAGCCGATTGGGGATGTGCCGTTTACGTTAAATCACGGAACCACAGTGCCTCGCACGCAGAACACCACTAACCAGGGAAAGATCACCAACCAGACAAAACTGATTTATGTTCAGGATAGCAACAATAGCTCCAACGGCTATTTCGACGATGGTGAGAAATATTACAGCATGACCGGGGCCGACGGTACGGTAACGTTTATCGTATACCAAAGCTATCAGGGGCTGGGCGGGCGCATTCCACTGACCGCGGAAATTGATGATGGCAGCGGGAGAAAATCTGATGCGTTAAGCGTGATCTTCACTAACATAGCCAGCCCGGATACGCCGAAAGCGAACTTCTGGGGTCATATGCCGGACACCTTAACGGCGAAAAATGGCAAGGTCTTTCATCGCCCATTGTTAAGAGAGGAAGCCGGTTCTTCCAATGGACTTATTGTCAACAATGAGAACTGGCAGCGACTGAGCAACGGCAATGCGCTGAGTGGTGCGCAGGGCGGCTGTAAAGACAAGCTGCCGTTAATTAGCGATCTGCAATCGTTATATGAGGCGTACCCTTTAGGAACGATTGAAACGTTGCGTGGCTGGCCGCTCGACAAGTCAACACCGCCAAAACCTTTCTTCTGGTCGCGAAGCGTAGCCTCCAGTACAGGCACAGCTAAGGCTAATTATCAGTATATTAACCTCAAGGTGGGAGACACTGGGCAGACAGCTTCGGATTCTTCAGAGCTCAACTTCCAGACCTGCCTGGAAAACGCGGAACCGATTGGCAACATCACCCTGACCACGGCGGAGGAAAACTGGGATAGCGCGCTGCCTGCCGGGAAAGCGCATAAAGGTTCGCCGTTGCCGCTCACGGTCACTGTCACTCGTGCGGATGGCTCGCCTGCGGCATTTGAGTCGGTGGGGATATTGCGTTCTGACAGCTACAACCGTTCCGGAACCAAAATCGGTGAGACGGTAAATTCGAACGATTTGGTTGCCGATACGTTCAACCCAGCGCAAACCATGCAGAGCGCCGCCATGAATGGTCAGAAGAATGCAAACTATTTAGTCATCCAGACCGATGCGCAAGGTAAGGTAACGCTGAATCTGCACCAGGACAACTCAACGGGACTGAGAACGCCGATGAGCGCAACGGCTTTAGGTAGTAGCGCGAAGCCTAATGCCACACTGGACGCTATTTTCACGGTTATCACCAGCCCGGACGTTAGCGTAGCGAATATGTGGGGGCATATGCCGGAAACGGTGACGGCAGCAGATGGCACAGTCTTTGTGCGGCCTAAAATAAAGGCGGAGTTATCGAATGCGTCGAGTGTTACCACTAAAGAAGTCGTCAATGAAAACTGGGGCACTCCTACTGTTCAGGAGAGACAAACGAGTGGCATCGCGCAGTGTGAGGCAGCGCGCTGGCCGACTAGCGATCAAGCCATCTCGCTCTACAACCGTTATCCCAACGGAACAATGCAGGCGCAGACAGGCTGGCCGGTATTATCGGGGAGTTATCTCTGGTGGGTAGTTGATGATACGTGCGAGATTCGCGGCATTGATGGTTCCGAAAGATGTGATGCGGTGGATTTGTATACAGGTAAGCTTGATCCGAATAATAGAAACCGGGCGTACCAGATGTGCCTGCTGAACCCTAACGCCTCGGTGTCTGCTGTCACGCTGACCTCAACGGCGTTTGACGCAACCACTCAGGCGGCGAAGGTGAAGAAAGGGGAATCCATGCCGGTGATGGTCACGGTGAAAGACAGCGCCGGGAAACCGGTGCCGAACGTGGCCTTTACCCTGAAACGCGGTGATGCCGCGCCGCGTAATGCGGGGGCGACGTTGTATGGTGACGTGGCGGCAATGGATGATATTACCATCCAGTCATCATCAGGAGCGGCTACCCTGTTAGCTGCCAGTGGGGACAAGATCAGTGGCGTGACGGGTGCAGACGGCACGGCAAGTTTTACGGTTCGCCAGGATAATACGCCAGGCTATAAAACACCACTAACGGTAACACTGGCTGAGTACCCAACATTGACAGCAACGATGGACACTATTTTCACCGTATTAACCAGCCCGAATGTTTCCTCGGCACACTTCTGGGGGCATATGGCAGACACAGTAGTGGTGAAAGGTAAAGCATTACATCGACCATTGCTGTTGACTGAGTTACCTACAGGTGCACAGGCCGCTGGAACACCTAATATCAATAACGAAACGTGGGGGCTGGCTCATGTTGTGGATTCAGTAAAATGGGATATTCAGAAACAGTGCGGTAGTATGAACAGTGCGCCGACATATAACGAGCTAGGCGCGTTATCTGACAGTTTTAATTCGTTAGGGTGGCCCTCATCTCCTAAAGACTTCCCATATTTTTCAACCGATCGAGCCGGGATGTTGTATTGTGGCATGTTTGAACAAAATGGTACCCAGGATTGCGGTATTGAGGCGAGTAAAACACCGGGGTTTGCTACCTGTTTCCAGTGACGATCATGCGGGTATGGCGTTAGTGAGTCGGCCGGATAAGGTGTTTACGCCGCATCAGGTATGTGCCGGGAGCCCGCGCCGGATGCGATGCTTACGCATCTTATCCGGCCTACGGGGTCTTACGGATTAGCCGTTTTTTTGCGTGGCTTGCGGGTTTTCGTCACGTCGCTCACAACGCTTACTACAATGCCATCATTTAAACGCGTGGTCAGCGTATCGCCCGCTTTCACCTGTTTGATCTGCTTTAACACCGCGCCATCTGCGGCGCTGGTGACGCTATAACCGCGTGCCAGCGTTGACAGTGGGCTAACCGCTTCCAGATGCGTCACCGCATTACCGAAACGTTCACGCGTGGCGCTAAGCTGTGTGCGCAGGGTTTCAGCCAGACGATATTCCAGTTGCTGAATACGCGTTTGCGCGCGATGAATCTTCGGCTGTGGATTTTGCTGATTCAGCCGCTGTGTTAACCGCTGCTGCTGTTGTCCGGCTCGTTTAAGCTGGTTTTCCAGCGCAAAGCTCATCCGTTTTTGCAGACGTTCGAGCGTGGTCAACTGACGTGCCAGCCTCAATTGCGGATGCTGTTGCTGTAATCGGTGATGAATCTGCGTAAAGCGACGCGTGCGGTTGGCGAGATAATAATCCATCGCCATCTCCAGCCGTTGACGGGCCGATTGCACCTGGCGCAGTAACTCTTGTTGATTGCGGCTCACCACTTCGGCGGCAGCCGACGGCGTTGGCGCACGTAGATCAGCAACAAAGTCGGCAATCGTCACATCGGTTTCATGCCCGACGGCGCTGACGACCGGAATGCGACTTGCAAAAATCGCCCGCACTACACGTTCGTCGTTAAAACTCCATAAATCTTCCAGCGAACCGCCGCCGCGCCCGACGATCAATACGTCACACTCGTTGCGCTGATTCGCCATTTCAATGGCGCGAACAATTTGCCCCGGCGCATCATCGCCCTGAACGGCAGTGGGGTAGATGATCACCGGCAGAGACGGATCGCGGCGTTTTAACACATGCAAAATATCATGTAGCGCAGCACCGGTTTTTGAGGTGATCACACCAACGCAATGCGCAGGGGAGGGGAGTGGTTTTTTAAGTTGCTGATCGAATAACCCTTCAGCCTGCAACTTTGCTTTAAGCTGTTCGTACTTCTGTTGCAGCAGCCCTTCACCGGCTGGCTGCATACTTTCGACGATAATCTGGTAGTCGCCGCGCGGCTCGTAGAGCGTAATATTGGCGCGAACTAAAACTTGTTGCCCGTGCTGCGGGCGAAAGGTCACCCGGCGGTTGCTGTTGCGGAACATCGCGCAGCGTACCTGGGCGGTATCGTCTTTAAGCGTAAAGTACCAATGACCGGAAGCCGGTTGCGTGAAATTAGAAATTTCGCCGCTGATCCACACTTGCCCCATCTCCTGCTCAAGCAGCAAACGGACGGTCTGATTCAGGCGACTAACCGTAAAAATTGCGGGGGATTGAGATGGTAACATGTGAGCGAGATCAAATTCTAAATCAGCAGGTTATTCAATCGATAGTAACGTGCTGACCGGGGAGCGCAAGCATTATTTGCAAAAAGGGGTAGATGCAATCGGTTACGCTCTGTATAATGCCGCGGCAATATTTATTAACCACTCTGGTCGAGATATTGCCCATGCTACGTATCGCTAAAGAAGCTCTGACGTTTGACGACGTTCTCCTCGTTCCTGCTCATTCTACCGTTCTGCCGAATACTGCTGACCTCAGCACCCAGCTGACGAAAACGATTCGTTTGAATATCCCTATGCTTTCCGCAGCAATGGATACTGTAACGGAAGCGCGCCTGGCTATTGCTCTGGCTCAGGAAGGCGGTATCGGCTTTATCCACAAAAACATGTCCATTGAACGCCAGGCTGAAGAAGTTCGCCGTGTGAAAAAACACGAATCTGGCGTGGTAACTGATCCGCAGACCGTGCTGCCGACAACCACCCTGCGTGAAGTGAAAGAACTGACCGAGCGTAACGGCTTTGCTGGCTACCCGGTTGTTACCGAAGAAAACGAACTGGTCGGTATCATCACTGGTCGTGACGTGCGTTTTGTGACCGACCTGAGCCAGCCGGTTAGCGTTTACATGACGCCGAAAGAGCGTCTGGTAACGGTGCGTGAAGGTGAAGCCCGTGAAGTGGTGCTGGCAAAAATGCACGAAAAGCGCGTTGAAAAGGCGCTGGTGGTTGATGATGAATTCCACCTGATCGGCATGATCACCGTGAAAGATTTCCAAAAAGCAGAACGTAAACCGAACGCCTGTAAAGACGAACAAGGTCGTCTGCGTGTTGGTGCTGCGGTTGGCGCAGGTGCGGGTAACGAAGAGCGTGTTGATGCGCTGGTTGCCGCAGGCGTTGACGTTCTGCTGATCGACTCCTCTCACGGTCACTCTGAAGGCGTTCTGCAGCGTATCCGTGAAACCCGTGCTAAATATCCGGATCTGCAAATCATCGGCGGCAACGTGGCAACAGCTGCAGGTGCACGCGCTCTGGCAGAAGCTGGTTGCAGCGCGGTTAAAGTGGGTATCGGCCCAGGCTCAATTTGTACTACCCGTATTGTTACTGGCGTCGGTGTTCCGCAGATCACTGCCGTTGCTGACGCAGTTGAAGCGCTGGAAGGCACCGGTATTCCGGTTATTGCTGACGGTGGTATTCGCTTCTCCGGCGATATCGCGAAAGCCATCGCCGCAGGTGCAAGCGCGGTGATGGTCGGCTCCATGCTGGCTGGTACTGAAGAATCCCCAGGTGAAATCGAACTCTACCAGGGCCGTTCTTACAAATCTTACCGTGGTATGGGTTCCCTGGGCGCGATGTCCAAAGGTTCTTCTGACCGTTACTTCCAGAGCGACAACGCTGCCGACAAACTGGTTCCGGAAGGTATCGAAGGTCGCGTAGCCTACAAAGGTCGTCTGAAAGAGATCATTCACCAGCAGATGGGCGGCCTGCGCTCCTGTATGGGCCTGACCGGCTGTGGTACTATCGACGAACTGCGTACTAAAGCGGAGTTTGTACGTATCAGCGGTGCGGGTATTCAGGAAAGCCACGTTCACGACGTGACCATCACCAAAGAGTCCCCGAACTACCGTCTGGGCTCCTGATTCTCTTCGCCCGACTTCATGTCGGGCGATTTATATTATCTGTTTCACTTGCCTCGGAATAAGCGTCAATGACGGAAAACATTCATAAGCATCGCATCCTCATTCTGGACTTCGGTTCCCAGTATACTCAACTGGTTGCGCGCCGCGTGCGTGAGCTGGGCGTTTACTGCGAACTGTGGGCGTGGGATGTGACAGAAGCACAAATTCGTGACTTCAATCCAAGCGGCATTATTCTTTCCGGCGGCCCGGAAAGTACCACCGAAGAAAACAGCCCGCGTGCGCCGCAGTATGTCTTTGAAGCAGGCGTACCGGTATTCGGCGTTTGCTATGGCATGCAGACCATGGCAATGCAGCTGGGCGGTCACGTTGAGGCCTCTAACGAACGTGAATTTGGCTACGCGCAGGTTGAAGTCGTAAACGACAGCGCACTGGTTCGCGGTATCGAAGATGCGCTGACCGCAGACGGTAAACCGCTGCTCGATGTCTGGATGAGCCACGGCGATAAAGTTACCGCTATCCCGTCCGACTTCGTCACCGTAGCCAGCACCGAAAGCTGCCCGTTTGCCATTATGGCTAACGAAGAAAAACGCTTCTATGGCGTACAGTTCCATCCGGAAGTGACTCACACCCGCCAGGGTATGCGTATGCTGGAGCGTTTTGTACTGGATATCTGTCAGTGTGAAGCCCTGTGGACTCCGGCAAAAATTATCGACGACGCCGTAGCCCGCATCCGCGAGCAGGTGGGCGACGATAAAGTCATCCTCGGCCTTTCTGGTGGCGTGGATTCCTCCGTAACCGCAATGCTGCTGCACCGCGCTATCGGTAAAAACCTGACTTGCGTATTCGTCGACAACGGCCTGCTGCGTCTCAATGAAGCAGAGCAGGTTCTGGATATGTTTGGCGATCACTTTGGTCTGAATATTGTTCACGTTCCGGCAGAAGATCGCTTCCTGTCAGCGCTGGCTGGCGAAAACGATCCAGAAGCAAAACGTAAAATCATCGGTCGCGTTTTCGTTGAAGTATTCGATGAGGAAGCGCTGAAACTGGAAGACGTGAAGTGGCTGGCGCAGGGCACTATCTACCCTGACGTTATCGAATCTGCCGCGTCTGCAACCGGTAAAGCACATGTCATCAAATCTCACCACAACGTGGGTGGCTTGCCGAAAGAGATGAAGATGGGCCTGGTTGAACCGCTGAAAGAGCTGTTCAAAGACGAAGTGCGTAAGATTGGTCTGGAGCTGGGCCTACCGTACGACATGCTCTACCGTCACCCGTTCCCGGGACCGGGCCTCGGCGTTCGTGTACTGGGCGAAGTGAAAAAAGAGTACTGTGACCTGCTGCGCCGTGCTGACGCCATCTTCATTGAAGAACTGCGTAAAGCGGATTTGTACGACAAAGTCAGCCAGGCGTTCACTGTGTTCCTGCCGGTACGTTCCGTTGGCGTAATGGGCGATGGTCGTAAGTATGACTGGGTTGTCTCTCTGCGTGCTGTTGAAACCATCGACTTTATGACCGCACACTGGGCGCACCTGCCGTACGACTTCCTCGGCCGCGTTTCCAACCGCATTATCAATGAAGTGAACGGTATTTCCCGCGTGGTGTATGACATCAGCGGCAAGCCGCCAGCGACTATTGAGTGGGAATGATTTAATTCCTGCACTATGAATGAACAAAACCCTCTGTTGCTACAGAGGGTTTTTTATATTGATGACTAAAGTCAGCAATATAAAAAAGCCTATAATCCCCACGAATCATAGGCTTGAAGTGACTGACATCGATTAATTAAACCAACTGTCCGATTTATTCTCTTCTGCTTTACCCACGCTTTTCATCAAATCGCGACCACCTTCTGTCACATTCCTGTTAGCGTCAGCTTCAGATTGCACGACATCAGTTTGCGCGGCTTTGTGCTTCAGCTCCTGATCGATAAATTCGTTCTCGCGCTTAACGCGGGCTTCTTCTTTCGCCAGCGCCAGTTTTTGTTTCTGAATCTCTAAACTGCGCAGCTCATCTTCATAACTTTGATCGCGTTTTTTATCCGCAGTGACTTCGGCGTCGAGTTTATCCTGGCGAGCTTTCTTATCCGCTGCTGCTGCCGCCGCTCTTTTATTGGCGGCGGCCTGAGCGTTTGCACGCCGTTGTTTCTCTTGCTGAATTTCCCTGTTGCGCTCTGCTACCCATTCGTCATGCTGTCTTTGCTCTTCATTTTTACCTTGCTGTTCAGCTTCAGCGACAGCTGAAAGCTGATCCTGTAATGAAGAGGCGAAAGCCGAGCTACTAACAGCGGCTAAAATGGCGCAAAGAAAAACTTTCTTCATGAGTCCTCCTGATTGCTATCTTTTTTCAGGACATTTTGTGTTTGGCTGAATGCGAGTTTCGTTATACGTAGTGGTAATGACAACGGCTAAACCCGTTGTGAACTGACACTCTTTACCCACTTGAGTAGAGGTATACACCTTGGTCCCTTCTTTATAGGTTAACGAAACCCCTTCCACTAACGTCTTATCATTCACCATAGAACCTGCAGCCGCACCTACAGCACCGCCGCCAACTGCACCCGCAGTAGTACCTGAATTGCTGCCAGACCCTACGTTATGTCCAATCACACCGCCAGCGACAGCCCCAATCAGTGCGCCAAACGTCTGTGCTGCTCTTTTATTTTCTGAATTATCTACCGCTACTTTCGCAGGTAGAATGGAAATGATATTAACGGTTTTGGTTTCTTGTTTGGTATTCAGTTGATCAGTTTGATAAACATCGGCGGCATGATCGTCAGCATTTGATTGGCATCCTGCCAACATGGATGACGCTAAAATTGCCACAGGCAGAAGACATTTTTTAAATTTCATCACTATTCCTTGTTATAGACTTTACGAAAAACAAGACATTTAAGATCATCGAAAGAGGAAAGTAAATGTATAGACTATGGAGGAATAGATTAAATTTATTTAAATTCACCGAATAAATAAATCTGCATTAACGCATAATAAAAACATATATATTATGTCTAATATACATTGCATCTTATTGCAGAATGATTCGAAATCAGGACAAAGAGGTAAAAATTTAGATAAATAAATGCCTGCCGCTTTGATAACAACAAAGAGCAACCGTGTCTGACAGCATTGAGCCGTCTTGTTCAGTAAAGGTGACGAAGGTAATCGCTAACGTTGTACCGGGGATTCGATAGAGAGTGTGGATTGCTGAGCTTCTTTTTTGCTCTGATGATGCTGCCAGGCGCCAACGGACGAGTAGATAAAGCGGCCAAAGAAGAAGAGAAAGCTGATAAGCAATACGATACGAGTCATGCGACTGTTAAATCGGTGTCGTTTTCGCATACTGGTTGGCTGACTCACAAAGGGTTCCTCAAGGTATGTCCATACCATGGACGGTACTTACATTAAGGCATACCCAGACGCAATGGTCAATTGTTCAATATGTAAAAAAGCGTTAGCTGATACATGTTTTAATGTTATGGAAGTTAATTTAATTATTTACAACAATGATGTAATAATGACGAGCTAACATTATAAACGTAATAATTCATTAATTAGGGTAATTTTGTTTGATATATATCAATTGGAACTTTCATATGACACTTAAAATCAATGCTCCTTAATAGCGATGAATAATCATCCATCGAAGTCAGGTGGGATGCCTGTCTGAATACACCCTTTCAGGATGTAGGGGGTTCTGCTGAGCATCTATGAAATTGAATGCAACTTATATAAATATACGTGATAAATGGTGGGGGCTTCCGCTGATCCTGCCGTCTATAATCTTGCCTGTTTTCGCCCATATAAATACTTTCGCACATATTTCTTCTGGTGAAGTTTTTCTCTTTTATCTGCCGCTTGCGCTGATGATCAGCATGATGATGTTTTTTAGCTGGGCAGCATTACCAGGTATTGCTTTAGGGATTTTTGTTCGTAAGTATGCCGAGCTTGGTTTTTATGAAACGATCTCGTTAACGGTTAATTTCATTATCATTATTATTCTTTGTTGGGGGGGCTATAAGGTGTTTACGCCCCGGCGTAACAACGTTTCACATGGTGATACCCGCTTAATTTCCCAGCGCATTTTTTGGCAGATTGTTTTCCCTGCAACATTGTTTCTGGTGCTCTTCCAGTTTGCTGCGTTTGTAGGTTTACTGGCGAGCAGAACAAATCTGGTTGGCGTCATGCCCTTTAATCTGGGAACCTTAATCAATTACCAGGCCTTGCTGGTGGGTAATCTGATAGGCGTCCCGCTTTGCTACTTCATCATTCGTTCTGTACGAAATCCATTTTATTTGCGAAGTTATTACTCTCAATTAAAACAACAGATTGACAGTAAAGTTACAAAAAAAGAGTTCGCGCTGTGGTTGCTTGCTCTGGGCGCATTGTTATTTCTGCTATGTATGCCTTTAAATGAAAAAAGCACAATTTTCAGCACCAACTATACCTTGTCGTTATTGCTGCCGCTGATGATGTGGGGAGCGATGCGTTATGGCTACAAGCTGATCTCGTTGCTCTGGGCAATAGTGCTGATGATCAGTATCCATAGCTACCAGAATTATATTCCCCTTTATCATGGGTATACCACTCAACTAACCATAACCTCCTCCAGCTATCTGGTATTTTCTTTTATCGTCAATTACATGGCAGTTTTGGCAACGCGTCAACGAGCGGTGACCAGACGCATTCAGCGGCTGGCTTACGTGGATCCGGTTGTTCATCTGCCGAATGTTCGCGCTTTGAATCGCGCGCTGCGTGATGCGCCCTGGTCCGCGCTATGTTTTTTACGCATTCCCGGTATGGAAATGCTGGTAAAGAACTATGGCATCATGCTACGTATCCAATACAAACAAAAGATTTCACATTGGCTGGCACCTTTACTGGAACCCGGAGAAGACGTTTATCAGCTTTCTGGCAATGATCTCGCGCTGCGACTGAATACAGAGTCTCACCAGGAGCGCATTATCGCATTGGATAACCATCTTAAGCAGTTTCGTTTCTTTTGGGATGATATGCCATTGCAACCACAGATTGGTGTCAGCTATTGCTATGTCCGTTCGCCAGTGAATCATATTTATTTGCTGTTAGGTGAGCTAAGTACGGTTGCTGAACTCTCTATAGTGACTAATGCCCCGGAAAATATGCAGCGTCGCGGAGCAATGTATCTGCAACGAGAATTAAAAGACAAAGTGGCAATGATGAATCGGCTACAGCAGGCGCTTGAGCACGACGATTTTTGCCTTATGGCCCAGCCAATTATTGGAGTGCGCGGCGATGTCTATCATGAAATTTTGCTGCGTATGAGAGGGGAGAATGATGAACTCATCAATCCTGATAACTTCTTGCCGGTTGCGCATGAATTTGGCTTATCGTCCAGTATCGACATGTGGGTCATCGAACATACATTGCAATTTATGGCGGAAAATAAAGAGAAAATGCCCGCCCAACGATTTGCGATTAATTTGTCGCCAACTTCAGTTTGTCAGGCTCGCTTTCCTGTTAAAATTAGTAAGTTATTGGCGAAATACCAAATAGAGGCGTGGCAGCTTATCTTTGAAGTCACCGAAAGTAATGCCCTTACCAATGTTAAGCAGGCACAGAACACGTTACAACATCTGCAGGAGTTAGGATGCCAGATTGCAATTGATGATTTCGGTACCGGATACGCAAGCTATGCACGGCTAAAAAATGTGAATGCCAATTTATTAAAAATTGATGGCAGCTTCATCCGTAATATTGCCTCGAATAGCCTGGATTACCAGATAGTGGCATCGATTTGTCATCTGGCACGAATGAAGAAAATGCAAGTGGTTGCGGAGTATGTTGAAAATGAAGAGATTCGCAAAGCCGTACACTCTTTGGGTATTGATTACCTGCAAGGCTTTTTGATTGGTGAACCGCAGCCGTTAATTGCGATTACGGCTGAAAGAGAACCGGTTCTAGAAAGCGCGTAATTCATGTGGGCCAACGCAACAGGTTGGCCCGTTTTCATTTTATATTAAGCCGTGATTTCCGGCGTGCTTTCTTCTTCAATTTTTAACCGCCAGCCACTCACGCCTTCCCAGTATTCTTGCTCCTTTTCCAGATCAAGCAATACTAGCGCGTTTTGGCTAAACCAGTCATGTGGAAAACGTAGTGTCCAGTGGCTGTCATCAGTAATCAGAGTCAATGTCGGCGGTGTCGTGGTTGCCTGACGTTGGTTGTTAAGTAATACGCCAAGGCGCAACAGTTGAATTAACGGCAGGAACTGTTTTTTCTTAAACAGCGTAAAGCGCGGCAGATCGTCGAGCTTAATCGCTTTACGATGATAACGCACCAGCGTCGCCATCATCAGTTGTTGTTCCTGATTAAATCCTGGCAAGTCGCTGTTTTGCAGGATATACGCAGAATGGCGATGAAGGCCGCTATGATTAATGCTTAGTCCGACTTCATGCAGCATGGCGGCCCAGCGTAGTAATGCTTCCAGTTGTGGATGCGCCAGCTTCGGTTGCTGTTCCCGCCATTGTTCGTACATTTGCATAGTTGTGTCGAGCACCCGTCGGGCCTGTTCACTGTCAATGTGATACTGGTTGGCCAGGCTGCTGGCGGTGCGGCTACGCACATCCTGATGGCGGAAACGTCCTTCCATTTCATACAAAACGCCTTCACGCAGCGCCCCGTCAGAAAGCCGCAGTTCACGAATGGCTAAGGCATCAAATACACCACACAAAATAGCCAGACCAGGAACAAAAACCGTTTTCCGTTCTTCCGACAGACCCGGCAAACTTAACGCCGAGAAATTACGATGACGCAATACTTCTTTCACCAGTTTATCGAGGCGCTCTGGTGTAATGATGCCGTCTTTCTCGCCCATTTCCAGCAACACTTCATGGGCGGCTTTAATCGTGCCGGAAGCTCCCATTGCAACGTTCCAGCCCTGAATACGGAATTGCCAGGTTAATGTTTCCAGTTTTTGTGCAGCCGCCATGCGTGCACGCTGAAAATTCTCTTTATTGATGACCCCACCCGGAAAATAAAGCTGGGCAAAGCTAACGCAACCCATCCGGCGGCTTTCGACGAGAATCGGTTCGAAATTTTCTCCAATTACCAACTCCGTTGAGCCGCCGCCAATATCAATAACCAGTTTGCGACCTTTTTCCGGCTGGGTATGTTCCACACCCATAAAAATCAGACGAGCTTCTTCGTTGCCGGAAATAATTTCAATCGGATAGGGAATAACCTTTTCGGCGCGTTTCAGAAAATCAGTAGCGTTCAGCGCCTGGCGCAGTGTATGTGTCCCGACAATGCAAACACTAGAGGGAGAGAAACCTTGCAAGCGTTCGGCAAACAGCGACAGACAGCTTAAACCGCGCGTCATCGCCTCCTCACTCAACATATTATCTGGCCCCAGACCATCTGCCAGGTGTACCCGTTGTTTCAGGCGGCCAATAATCTGCATGGCGCCATCCACCACGCGGGCAATAACCATGTGGAAACTGTTTGAACCAAGATCGACCGCAGCAAACTCCTGCGGGCGAGGGGATTTGTCGTGTATTGGCATAGGTTATTCTGGTTGTTCGAGTGATTTTATGTAGTCGTAGATCGCCAACTGCGCCCGAACTTTCCGGCGATTACCGCGGGGAACGTAGCGATTACTGAGTTCTTTATCGATATAACGTGCTTTCACCGTATCGCTGAACAGAATATCTACGATATCCAGTACCCGCTGCTTCAGGCGCGGGTCGAGCAGCGGCGTAGCCACTTCAATACGATAATCAATGTTGCGCGTCATCCAGTCGGCGGAAGAAAGGTAAACCTTTTTATCGCCACCATTTTCAAAAATATATACCCGATCATGTTCAAGGTAACGGTCAACAATGCTGATAGCACGAATATTGTCGCTAATGCCTTCCAGATTGGGGATCAGCGAACACATCCCGCGTACCAGCAGATTTACCGGCACGCCGGAACTGGATGCCGCATACAGACGATCGACCAGTCCTTTATCGACCAGGTTATTCAGTTTCAGAGTAATACCGCTGGGCAGTCCTTGTTGTGCGTTGGCGATCTCGCGATCCACCATTTCATACAACAGACGGCGGGAGTTTTGCGGCGACACCATTAAATAATCAAATGTCACCGGACGGTATGGGTTTTCAATAAAGTTGAACACCCGCCGCACTTCGTTGGTGATGCGCGCATCGGCGGTCAGCAGCGAATAGTCGGTATAAAGACGTGCGGTTTTTTCGTTAAAGTTCCCGGTCCCGATATGCGCGTAACGCACGACTTCACCGTTTTCTTTACGTGAAATCAGGAACAGTTTGGCGTGAATTTTCAGCCCCGGCGCAGAGAAGATAACGTGCACGCCAGCTTCGGTTAGTCGCTTCGCCCAATGAATGTTAGCTTCTTCGTCAAAACGTGCCTGTAGCTCAACCACCACGGTCACTTTCTTGCCGTTGTGCGCAGCGTGGATCATCGAGTCGATGATGCGTGAATCTTTTGCCACACGGTAAATGTTGATTTTAATCGCCAGCACGCTCGGATCGAACGAGGCCTGACGCAACAGTTCCAGTACGTGCTCAAAGGTGTGATAAGGGTAATAGAGCAGAACATCGCGTTCGCGAATGGCATCAAAACCGTTGCGGAACTGGGCTTTATCAAACCAGATATGGCGTAAACGCGGCAGTGGTTTGTTAACCAGATTCGCTTTGCCGACATTAGGGAAATTAATAAAGTCTTTAAAATTGTGGTAACGGCCGCCAGGGACGATAGAGTCGTAACGGGAAATAGTCAGTTTTTCACGCAACACTTCAACCAGCGCGTTAGGCATATCACGCTGATAAACGAAACGTACGGGTTCTGCGGTTAGACGCTGCTTCAGACTGGAAGACATCAGCTCCATCAGGCTGGCTTCCATCTCGTGTACTAAATCGTATTCGGCGTCGCGGGTCATCTTCATCGAATAAGCATTCAGCGCGTCATAATCAAAGAAGCCTTTGAAGATATCATCAAGGCAGTAACGCAGAATGTTATCCAATAAAATCATTGGTTTGCGTCGACGCGGTGCTTCCGGCGGCAAATTCACAAAGCGCGGAACTTTATCCGATGGGATCTCCAGCAGCGCGTAACGGATGGTATCGCCACGAATAATCTCCACCGCCAGATAGGTATAATCATCTTTCAGAAACTGCACTAAGTCAGTGTCAGGATTGATTAAAATCGGCGTAATGTGCTGGCGCAGATACTGCTTAAAATAATGACGCAGCCAGTTTTGTTGATTAACGGAGAGCTGGCGTTCATTAATCAGGAAAATCTGGTTACGCGCCATCTCCAGTAGCAGTTCATTGTAAAGGCCGTCGAATTCCTGATCGGCTTTCAGGACGCGGGATTGAATTTTGCCCAGCAAATGGCGGGAATGAGAGTTAGAACCTTGTTCTTCGCTAATAATGATACGTCGCTTCAGTTCAGCGAAGCGAACTTTATAGAACTCATCAAGGTTATTGGAATAGATCCCAAGAAAACGCATCCTTTCAATCAGCGGGTTAGATTTGTCCGCCGCTTCCTGAAGCACGCGTTCATTGAACGATAACCAACTGAGCTCTTTCTCGATGTATAGCTTTTCCTGACCCATTACCACTTTTACTCCGTTTTATTCACGGGACACTGCCTGGATATTATGGCGAGCAATGTTGGCAGATGTCCAACTATGCCAGAAAAGGGGGAAAAAAACTGCTGAAGCCTGCGATTTACAGGATAAATGAGAAGCGCCAGCAGTAGCGCTGGCGCTTTAAATATGCGGAAGATTACTCGTCGTCGGCGGCGTAGCCCTGCGGTGGAAGACGCTGATCATCCAGCCACGCGGCGTTTTCATGCATCTTCAGACGACCATCAACAAACCAGCTAATGACCAACGGGTAAATAGCATGTTCCTGAGTTTGCACGCGAGCGGTGATTTCATCTTCCATATCACCAGCAAAAACCGGAACTTTAGCCTGCAAAATCACCGGGCCGCCGTCCAGCTCATCGGTGACGAAATGCACTGATGTACCGTGTTCTTCATCGCCATTTTCCAGCGCCTGACGATGGGTATGCAAGCCGGGATATTTCGGTAGCAGGGAAGGGTGAATGTTCAGCAAACGCCCGGCGTAGTGGGAAACAAACGCTGGGCTGAGAATGCGCATAAAACCGGCCAGAACGACTACATCGGGTGCGTACACGTCGATTTCGTGCATCAACTCCCGATCATAGTCTTCCCGACTGTCAAATTGGCTGGCAATAAGCGTATGCGTTGCGATACCTGCTTTGCGGGCGCGCTCAAGGCCGAACGCGTCGGCCTTATTGCTGAAAACTGCCCGTAGGGTGCCTTTAATTTTGTTGGTTTTACAGGCATCAATAATTGCCTGCAAATTACTTCCGTTGCCGGAAATAAGCACCACAATATTCATTATTCGATAACCACGCGTTGTTCGGAATCAGAAGCTTTGATGATACCGATTTTCCACGCGTTTTCACCGTTGGCATTGAGCAGGGCGAGAGCTTTGTCCACTTCCGGAGCAGGCAGGGCGATAACCATCCCGACGCCGCAGTTGAAGGTACGATACATTTCATGGCGGCTGACGTTACCTGCTGTTTGCAACCAGTTGAACACTTCCGGCCACTGCCAGGAAGATTCATCAATCACTGCCTGGGTATTATCTGGCAATACGCGCGGAATGTTTTCCCAGAAACCGCCACCGGTCAGGTGCGCAATGGCGTGAACATCAACCTTTTCAATCAATTCCAGCACTGACTTCACATAAATACGGGTTGGCGCCAGCAGATGATCGGCTAAAGGTTTTCCGTCCAGCTCTGTAGTTTGCGGGTCGCAACCGCTGACTTCGAGAATTTTGCGTACCAGCGAGTAACCGTTCGAGTGCGGGCCGCTGGAGCCGAGCGCAATGAGCACATCGCCGTCGCTGACTTTAGAACCGTCGATGATTTCTGATTTTTCTACCACGCCAACGCAGAAGCCAGCGACATCGTAATCTTCGCCGTGATACATCCCCGGCATTTCTGCCGTTTCGCCACCCACCAGTGAACAGCCCGATTGCAGGCAACCTTCCGCGATGCCGCTAATCACCGCTGAAGCGGTATCAACATCCAGTTTTCCGGTTGCGTAATAGTCGAGGAAAAACAGCGGTTCTGCGCCTTGCACCACCAGGTCATTAACGCACATGGCGACCAGATCAATACCAATGGTGTCGTGACGTTTTAAGTCCATCGCCAGACGCAGCTTGGTGCCTACACCGTCAGTGCCGGAAACCAGTACGGGTTCTCGATATTTTTGCGGCAATGCACACAGCGCACCGAAGCCGCCCAGACCGCCCATGACTTCCGGACGACGCGTTTTCTTCACTACGCCTTTGATTCTTCCAACCAGAGCATTACCCGCGTCAATGTCAACACCGGCATCTTTGTAGCTAAGAGAGGTTTTATCGGTCACTGCTTGGGTCCCCACGCGTTACTTGCGGTAGAAAAATAAAATTCGGCGCAATTCTAACAGGGAAAGCAAACGTTTGCGAGACTGCTTTACACAACCTTTTTCTGCCTACCAGGCAGGGTAGTAGCGCATAAATAAACGTATTGAATGATTGTATTGTGAGATAATGGAAATAAATAACCATTTGAATGTGAAATGATTTTTTTATCAAACAGTTGTTGATTTGCCTAAAGTCAACGAAAATTATATTGCCGCCTTAAAAAAAGGCGGTATAATCCGTCGATTTTTTTTGTGGCTGCCCTCAAAGGAGAAAGAGTATGAAGATCGTGGAAGTCAAACACCCACTCGTCAAACACAAGCTGGGACTGATGCGTGAGCAAGATATCAGCACCAAGCGCTTTCGCGAACTCGCTTCCGAAGTGGGTAGCCTGCTGACTTACGAAGCGACCGCCGACCTCGAAACGGAAAAAGTCACTATTGAAGGTTGGAACGGCCCGGTAGAAATCGACCAGATCAAAGGTAAGAAAATTACCGTGGTGCCAATTCTGCGTGCGGGTCTGGGGATGATGGACGGTGTTCTGGAAAACGTTCCGAGCGCGCGCATCAGCGTAGTCGGTATGTACCGTGATGAAGAAACACTGGAGCCGGTACCGTACTTCCAGAAACTGGTTTCTAACATCGATGAGCGTATGGCGCTGATCGTTGACCCAATGCTGGCAACCGGTGGTTCCGTTATTGCGACCATCGACCTGCTGAAAAAAGCGGGCTGCAGCAGCATTAAAGTGCTGGTGCTGGTGGCTGCGCCAGAAGGTATCGCTGCGCTGGAAAAAGCACATCCGGACGTCGAGCTGTATACCGCATCGATTGACCAGGGGCTGAATGAGCACGGATACATTATCCCGGGCCTCGGCGATGCTGGTGATAAAATCTTTGGTACGAAATAACGAATAAAAAATAATTAAAGCCGACTTTAAGAGTCGGCTTTTTTTTGAGTAAAGCGCCTATAACACATAATATACAGAGGATAATACTATGACGCGCCGTGCTATCGGGGTGAGTGAAAGACCGCCACTTTTACAGACAATCCCGCTTAGTTTACAACATTTGTTCGCCATGTTTGGTGCAACCGTCCTGGTGCCCGTCTTATTTCATATCAACCCGGCGACCGTACTGTTATTTAACGGTATCGGAACGCTGCTGTATCTCTTCATCTGTAAAGGGAAAATCCCGGCTTATCTGGGTTCGAGCTTTGCCTTTATTTCTCCGGTGTTATTGCTGTTGCCGTTGGGTTATGAAGTCGCGCTGGGCGGCTTTATTATGTGCGGCGTGCTGTTCTGTCTGGTTTCTTTTATTGTGAAGAAAGCAGGGACTGGCTGGCTGGATGTGCTGTTTCCTCCAGCGGCAATGGGGGCAATCGTTGCTGTCATCGGTCTGGAGCTGGCGGGCGTGGCCGCTGGCATGGCTGGCTTACTCCCGGCTGAAGGGCAAACGCCTGATTCCAAAACCATCATTATCTCCATTACTACCCTTGCGGTTACGGTTTTAGGTTCCGTTCTGTTCCGCGGTTTCCTGGCGATTATCCCGATTTTGATTGGCGTGTTGGTGGGGTACGCGCTCTCCTTCGCAATGGGTATTGTCGATACCACGCCGATTATTAATGCTCACTGGTTTGCTCTGCCGACCTTTTACACGCCGCGCTTTGAGTGGTTTGCCATTTTGACCATTCTGCCTGCGGCGCTGGTGGTTATTGCCGAACACGTGGGGCATCTGGTGGTAACGGCTAACATCGTGAAAAAAGATCTGCTGCGCGATCCTGGCCTGCACCGTTCCATGTTCGCTAACGGCCTGTCGACCGTTATCTCCGGGTTCTTTGGTTCCACGCCAAACACTACCTACGGGGAAAACATCGGCGTTATGGCGATCACCCGCGTCTACAGTACCTGGGTAATCGGTGGTGCGGCGATCTTCGCCATTCTGCTCTCCTGTGTTGGTAAACTGGCTGCTGCTATCCAGATGATCCCACTGCCGGTGATGGGCGGCGTTTCGCTGCTGCTTTACGGTGTCATCGGCGCTTCTGGTATTCGCGTACTTATTGAATCGAAAGTGGACTACAACAAAGCACAGAACTTGATCCTGACTTCCGTGATCCTGATCATCGGCGTCAGCGGCGCGAAGGTAAACATCGGTGCGGCAGAGCTGAAAGGTATGGCGTTGGCGACCATCGTCGGCATTGGCTTAAGCCTGATCTTTAAATTGATTAGCGTGCTCCGTCCGGAAGAAGTGGTGTTGGATGCAGAAGACGCCGATATAACAGAAAAATAATGTAGCGACCGGGCAGTAATGCTGCCCGGTTCAAACATGATGGAATTCTGTGGTAAACTTCTCGTGATTTTGTGAAATCCCTGGTTGAGGTATCTCTGAACACACCGGCACAGCTCTCTTTGCCACTTTATCTTCCTGACGACGAAACCTTTGCAAGTTTCTGGCCGGGGGATAACTCCTCTTTACTGGCCGCGATGAAAAACGTGCTGCGTCAGGAACATAGCGGTTACATCTATCTCTGGGCACGCGAAGGCGCGGGGCGCAGCCATCTGCTGCACGCGGCTTGCGCGGAATTGTCGCAGCGTGGCGATGCGGTAGGTTATGTCCCGCTGGATAAACGCACCTGGTTTGTTCCGGAAGTGCTCGATGGTATGGAACAACTGTCGCTGGTTTGCATCGACAATATTGAATGTATTGCTGGCGATGAGTTGTGGGAGATGGCGATTTTCGATCTCTACAATCGGATTCTGGAGTCAGGTAAAACACGGTTGCTGATCACTGGTGATCGTCCACCTCGTCAGTTGAATCTGGGGTTACCGGATCTTGCGTCACGTCTCGACTGGGGGCAGATCTACAAGCTGCAGCCACTCTCTGATGAAGACAAATTGCAGGCATTACAGTTACGCGCCCGTTTGCGTGGTTTTGAACTGCCGGAAGATGTGGGACGTTTCTTGCTGAAGCGGCTCGACAGAGAGATGCGCACGCTATTTATGACGTTGGATCAGCTGGATCGCGCATCGATTACGGCACAACGTAAGTTGACCATTCCGTTTGTGAAAGAGATCCTGAAGCTGTAGACAGGACGTTTATTGTCGGATGCGGTGCGAGCGCCTTATCCGACCTACTCGAAGCAAGTTCATTGTATTTGTAGGCCGGATAAGACGTGGCAAGCGTCGCATCCGGCAATATACCTTAGCTACCGAAGGGGGACATCTTAACCAACGATTTCCAGCACTTGCTCCGGTGGGCGACCAATCCGCGCTTTGCCATTCACGACCACAATCGGGCGTTCCATCAGCTTCGGATTATCCACCATCGCCTGAATCAGCACTTCTTCGCTAAGCGAACTGTCTGCAAGATTCAGCTCTTTATAAAGATCCTCTTTCTGGCGCATCAGTTCACGGGCGCTATTCATACCCAACATTTTCAGCAAATTACGTAGCGTTGCCGCATCGGCGGGTGTCTCAAGATAGAGCACCACTTCCGGCTCCACACCATTTTCTTTCAGCAGGTTCAGCGTTTCACGGCTCTTTGAGCAGCGTGGGTTGTGGTAGATTTTTACCTGTTTGGTCATTGTTCTTCCTTTAATGCGAATTACATCTTGGTATAAGGCTTAAAGCGTTCCTGCAACTGGCGCAACTGGTCGATGCGCGCATCGTAACGCGCTTGTTGTAGGCTGCCTAATTTCACCTGCGAACTGGCGCTACTCAACAAGGAAATGGCCTGGTCGAGTCGCCCGGCGAGCGCATAACCTTCTGCTCGCGCAGCCAGTTCCTGATCGCGGTTATTAAGCGCGGCCTCCGCCTGTGCCAGCAAATCCCAGCCATTGCTGTCATCTTTATTATTAAAAGTATAGCGATTCAGAATATTGGCCGCTTCCTGCGGTTGACCGCCTTGCAGATACGCGTTTGCCAGGTTGAGCTGTAACACCGGACTGGTGCGTAAATCGCGGGCATTTTTCAGCCTATTGATCGCGTCATTGGCTTTGTGTTGCCCAAGGTCAATATCGGTTGCCAGATCGAGAAACCATGCATTAGCCGGTTCTGCCGCCAATAATGGCTGAAGCGTTTTCCGTGCTTCATCGAATTTATTGGCTCCCATAGCCTGTAAAGCACGGCCATACTGTGCCGCCCGTTGCTGACGAACATTGCCTTTCGCCCATTCATCCAGTAAGTCGCTGGTGAGCTGATTACGTCCGGAATTGTACATCCCTAGAGTACGCGCTTTCGCCAGATAGAAATCTTCTGACGATTGCACCACCATCGGGCGCATCTGATTAGCACGGTTACGAGCATCAGCCAGACGGCTTTCCGGCAACGGGTGAGTCAGCAAAATTTCCGGCGGACGCGAAGAGTAACGCGCCTGATCGAGCAATTTTTCGAGGAAGGTCGGCATCGCCTGCGGATCGAACCCCGAGCGTTGCAGCACCTGAATCCCAATGCGGTCAGCTTCCTGTTCGTTTTGCTGGGTGAAGCTGATCATCCCCTGGCGTGTTCCCGCCAGCGTACCGGTCAGCGCTGCCATTCCCGCCTGCGGGCTGGCCATCGCCAGTAAAATAGAACCTAACGCCCCGACCCAGGTGAGTGGTGCGCTACGTTGCTGATCTTCCATCGCTCGCGCCAGGTGGCGCTGGGTGACGTGGGAGATTTCATGCGCCATAACCGAAGCCAGTTGGCTTTCGTTATCGGAATAACGGAACAGGGCAGAATGCAGCACTACGTTGCCGCCAAAGAAAGCAAAGGCGTTAATTTCGTCGTTATTGATCAGAAAGAAATGGAATGGCGTCTTAACTGAATTGGCATGCGAAACCAGACGCATCCCCAGCGAGTTAATGTATTGCGTTAGTAGCGGATCATTAATTAACGGCGCGCTGCCGCGTAACTGGCGAACATAATAGTCGCCCATTTGCATTTCCTGACCAATGGAAAGCGTGCTTCCTGCGGAGGTTCCCATATCCGGCAAGGTGTCTGCGCTATCGGCAAACGCCGGGGCTACCTGACCGAGGGTCACAGCAGCAATGAGGGTAGCAACCAGGTTTTTTTTCAACTGCCTGAACATAACCTCTGTCCTGTATTTCTGGAGATAGTCATTTGACCGATACTGTGAAATATCGTTCCCACCGCGCCGCCTTTGAGTGTAACGACGAAGATTAGCCCACTCAAATGACTTTTCAGTTTCCTTAATCCGTCATAAAAAGCGAAGTCTTTTTTGTGACATTTCGATACAATTGCGGATCGCAATCCCCCTCTTGAGGTTCAGGGAAGGTCTTTATGCTCGAAATGTTGATGCAATGGTATCGCCGCCGTTTTAGCGACCCGGAAGCGATTGCCTTGCTGGTTATTTTAGTTGCCGGTTTTGGCATTATCTTTTTCTTTAGTGGATTACTCGCGCCGTTGCTGGTGGCTATTGTGCTGGCCTATTTGCTGGAATGGCCCACTGTGCGCCTACAATCTATTGGCTGTTCCCGCCGTTGGGCGACGTCGATTGTGCTGGTCCTGTTTGTTGGCATCCTGCTACTGATGGCATTTGTGGTCATGCCTATCGCCTGGCAACAGGGGATTTATTTAATCCGCGATATGCCGGGCATGCTCAATAAGCTTTCTGATTTTGCCGCCACGTTGCCGCGACGCTATCCGGCGTTGATGGACGCGGGCATTATTGATGCGATGGCTGACAATATGCGTAGCCGGATGCTTACCATGGGCGATTCAGTGGTGAAAATCTCCCTCGCCTCGTTGGTCGGTTTGCTGACCATTGCCGTCTATCTGGTGCTGGTGCCATTGATGGTCTTCTTCCTGCTGAAAGACAAAGAGCAGATGCTGAACGCCGTTCGCCGGGTGCTGCCGCGTAACCGTGGACTGGCAGGACAGGTGTGGAAGGAGATGAATCAACAAATCACCAACTATATCCGCGGCAAAGTGCTGGAGATGATCGTGGTGGGGATCGCCACCTGGCTGGGGTTCTTACTCTTCGGGCTGAACTATTCGCTGCTGCTGGCGGTGCTGGTCGGTTTCTCGGTGCTTATTCCGTACATTGGCGCATTTGTGGTGACCATTCCGGTGGTCGGCGTGGCGCTATTCCAGTTTGGCGCTGGCACCGAGTTCTGGAGCTGCTTCGCGGTGTATCTGATTATCCAGGCGCTGGACGGTAACTTACTCGTACCGGTGTTGTTCTCTGAAGCCGTGAACCTGCATCCGCTGGTGATTATTTTATCGGTGGTGATTTTCGGCGGGCTGTGGGGATTCTGGGGCGTATTCTTCGCTATCCCACTGGCAACGCTAATCAAAGCAGTAATCCATGCCTGGCCGGATGGTCAAATCCCGCAAGAGTAATCTTCAGCGAAAAGGGCTTTGAAACGAGTGTCGCAGGGCGTGATTTACATCACCGGATGTGAAATGTGCTGGCCGCAAGCGCAGCCAGCACGGAATGGAGCAAAGTAATCAGGCGTGTTCTTTTAGCCAGTTAAGCACTACGTCGTGGTGATTGCTGGTTTTGAAATCGTCAAATACGTGTTCGATTTTGCCGTTGGCATCGATCAGGAA
The DNA here is from genome assembly GCF_005781135.1 of Escherichia sp. E3659. Classification (NCBI taxonomy): domain Bacteria; kingdom Pseudomonadati; phylum Pseudomonadota; class Gammaproteobacteria; order Enterobacterales; family Enterobacteriaceae; genus Escherichia; species Escherichia sp. E3659. The sequence continues at coordinate 121,434 of NZ_VATQ01000009.1, forward strand.
GCTGATACGGTGAATGCCATCGTAGGTTTTGCCCATGAAAGACTTCTCGCCCCAGACGCCGAATTTTTCGCATACCTGGTGGTCTTCATCGGACAGAAGCGTAAAGTTAAGCAGTTCTTTATCTGCGAAACGGGAAAGTTTTTCAGGTTTATCGGTGCTGATACCGAGCACATCAACGCCCGCTTTTTTTAACTCTTCCATGTTATCGCGTAAGCCGCAGGCCTGTACGGTACAGCCGGGGGTCATGGCTTTCGGGTAGAAATAAACCAGAACACGCTGTCCCTGGAAGTCGGTCAAATTAACTTGTTCTCCGTCTTGGTCCGGCAAGCTAAATTTCGGTGCGATGTCACCGGCTTTCAGTGGATTCATTAATTAACTCCATCCTGTTCATCATGTTGGGAATAGTTGACGACGTTAATACTGCCTTGCGCATTGAGTTCTGTACATAGTGCTTTGAACGCTTGCTCAATATTTGCTGAGTCCGCAGACGCCGGGCTGTGGGCGGTGATCTGAATATGTAGCTGCGCAGCCCTTTCATTTTCAGCAGGTTGCGTGCGTGACACCAGTTCTGCAATGTTCATATGGTGCGCGTCGAAAAGTGCTGTGAAGCGCTCAATTAAATGCGGGGAGTCCGCCACATCGACCTGAACCCAGACAGATGCGGGCATCGGTGGACGTGGGCGAGCGGTCGTTCGTTTCATCACGATTAAAAGATCCAGCTCGGCGCCTTTCAACGGTAACGTTGATTCAATCAAGGTGATGGCGTTCCATGAACCGGAAAGCAGCATGATAAACGTGAACTCTTCTCCCAACATCGCCAGGCGACTGTCTTCGATATTACAGCCGCAACTACTGACATGACGGGTGATGGTATTCACAATTCCTGGGCGATCGGCACCCAGCGCAGTGATCACCAGATAATGTTGCGATGACAGTGTCAAACTGGTTATTCCTTTAAGGGGGTGAGATGTTCCTAAGGAAAGCATAAAAAAAACATGCATACAACAATCAGAACGGTTCTGTTTGCTTGCTTTTAATGCCATACCAAACGTACCATTGAGACACTTGTTTGCACAGAGGATGGCCCATGTTCACGGGAAGTATTGTCGCGATTGTTACTCCGATGGATGAAAAAGGTAATGTCTGTCGGGCTAGCTTAAAAAAACTGATTGATTATCATGTCGCCAGCGGTACTTCGGCGATCGTTTCTGTTGGTACTACTGGTGAGTCCGCCACTCTGAACCATGACGAGCATGTCGATGTCGTGATGATGACGCTGGAGCTGGCTGATGGGCGCATTCCGGTGATTGCCGGGACCGGTGCTAACGCCACCACAGAAGCCATTAACCTGACGCAGCGCTTCAACGACAGCGGTATTGTTGGCTGCCTGACGGTAACCCCTTATTACAACCGCCCATCGCAAGAAGGTCTGTATCAGCATTTCAAAGCCATCGCTGAACATACTGACCTGCCGCAAATTCTGTATAATGTGCCGTCCCGTACTGGTTGCGATCTGCTACCAGAAACGGTGGGCCGTCTGGCGAAAGTAAAAAATATTGTCGGAATCAAAGAAGCAACAGGGAACTTAACGCGGGTAAACCAGATCAAAGAGCTGGTTTCAGACGATTTTGTTCTGCTGAGCGGCGATGATGCGAGCGCGCTGGACTTCATGCAGTTAGGCGGTCATGGCGTAATTTCCGTTACGGCTAACGTCGCAGCGCGAGATATGGCCCAGATGTGCAAACTGGCGGCAGAAGGGCATTTTGCCGAGGCACGCGTTATTAATCAGCGTCTGATGCCATTACACAACAAACTATTTGTCGAACCCAATCCAATCCCTGTGAAATGGGCATGTAAGGAACTGGGTCTTGTGGCGACCGATACGCTGCGCCTGCCAATGACGCCAATCACCGACAGTGGTCGTGAGACGGTCAGAGCGGCGCTTAAGCATGCCGGTTTGCTGTAAAGTTTAGGGAGATTTGATGGCTTACTCTGTACAAAAGTCGCGCCTGGCGAAGGTTGCGGGTGTTTCGCTTGTTCTTTTACTCGCAGCCTGTAGTTCGGACTCACGTTATAAGCGTCAGGTGAGCGGCGATGAAGCCTACCTGGAAGCGGCACCGCTTGCAGAACTTCACGCCCCGGCAGGAATGATTTTGCCGGTGACCTCCGGCGACTATGCGATTCCGGTAACTAACGGTAGTGGCGCAGTTGGCAAAGCGTTAGATATTCGTCCACCAGCCCAGCCGCTGGCGCTGGTTTCAGGCGCGCGTACCCAGTTCACGGGCGATACAGCTTCGCTGTTGGTGGAAAATGGTCGTGGCAATACTCTGTGGCCGCAGGTCGTTAGCGTGCTGCAGGCGAAAAACTATACCATTACCCAACGCGATGATGCCGGTCAGACGCTGACCACCGATTGGGTACAATGGAACCGTCTGGACGAAGACGAGCAGTATCGTGGTCGTTATCAAATCTCTGTTAAACCGCAGGGTTATCAGCAGGCGGTAACGGTGAAATTGCTGAACCTGGAGCAGGCTGGCAAGCCGGTTGCAGATGCGGCGTCTATGCAGCGTTACAGTGCTGAGATGATGAACGTCATTTCCGCTGGCCTGGATAAATCCGTCACTGACGCGGCTAATGCGGCGCAAAACCGTGCTTCCACAACAATGGATGTACAAAGCGGCGCTGACGACACTGGTTTACCGATGCTGGTCGTGCGTGGTCCGTTCAACGTAGTATGGCAACGTCTGCCTGCTGCGCTGGAAAAAGTGGGCATGAAAGTGACCGACAGCACTCGTTCACAGGGCAGCATGGCCGTAACTTACAAGCCACTGTCTGACAGCGACTGGCAGGAACTGGGCGCCCGTGATCCTGAACTGGCATCCGGCGACTACAAACTGCAGGTCGGTGATTTAGATAACCGCAGCAGCTTACAGTTTATTGATCCAAAAGGTCATACGCTGACACAAAGCCAAAACGACGCACTGGTATCTGTCTTCCAGGCTGCGTTTAGCAAGTAAAAATACAGGGCTGGAGTCATCCGGCCCTTTTTTCTGATATGATACGCAAACGTGTGCGTCAGCAGAAAAACGCGATTTTAGCGTTAATTCGCACGAAATTTGTTTGTCGGCGTAGGTCGGTTAAGGTGTTCACGGTACAGCCGACAAAACGACAGGCACACCAGACAGCAAAAGATTTTAAAACGTTAATTCACACCCAGGAGTGATAAAGATGCAAAAGCAAGCTGAGTTGTATCGTGGTAAAGCGAAAACCGTATACAGCACGGAAAACCCGGACCTGTTGGTGCTCGAATTCCGCAATGATACGTCAGCAGGGGATGGCGCGCGCATTGAGCAGTTTGATCGCAAAGGTATGGTGAACAACAAGTTCAACTACTTCATTATGAGCAAACTGGCTGAAGCGGGTATCCCGACTCAAATGGAGCGTCTGCTCTCTGATACCGAATGTCTGGTGAAAAAACTGGATATGGTGCCGGTTGAGTGTGTCGTGCGTAACCGTGCTGCTGGCTCTCTGGTGAAACGTCTTGGAATCGAAGAAGGTATTGAGCTGAACCCGCCGCTGTTCGATTTGTTCCTGAAAAACGACGCCATGCACGATCCGATGGTCAACGAATCTTACTGCGAAACCTTTGGCTGGGTAAGCAAAGAGAACCTGGCGCGTATGAAAGAGCTGACCTACAAAGCGAACGACGTGCTGAAAAAACTGTTCGACGATGCCGGTCTGATTCTGGTCGATTTCAAGCTGGAGTTTGGTCTGTACAAAGGCGAAGTGGTACTGGGTGATGAGTTCTCCCCGGACGGTAGCCGCCTGTGGGACAAAGAAACGCTGGAGAAAATGGACAAAGACCGTTTCCGCCAGAGCCTCGGTGGCCTGATCGAAGCCTATGAAGCCGTCGCCCGCCGCCTGGGTGTACAGCTGGACTGATTTTTCTGTTCATCATCTTGCCGTGCTGCTGGCACGGCAAGACAACCGCTCTCGTAAGATGTGCATTGAACGCTCATTCCTCCATCATTTCCTCTTGCTTTCCTGTGGTAATCTTCCCCTGAACCACCTACGATCATTCCTATAATGAATATATTGTTGAGGTATCTATGCGCTGGCAAGGGCGTCGTGAAAGTGACAATGTTGAAGACAGGCGAAACAGCTCCGGTGGTCCGTCAATGGGCGGTCCCGGTTTTCGCCTACCAACCGGTAAAGGTGGGTTAATTTTACTGGTGGTTGTGTTGGTCGCTGGCTACTATGGTGTTGATTTAACTGGATTGATGACCGGGCAGCCCGTTTCCCAACAGCAATCAACGCGTTCAATTAGCCCAAATGAAGACGAAGCGGCAAAATTCACTTCGGTGATTCTGGCAACCACGGAAGACACCTGGGGACAGCAATTCGAGAAGATGGGTAAGACCTACCAGCAACCGAAGCTGGTCATGTACCGTGGAATGACTCGCACCGGTTGCGGGGCGGGGCAGTCCATTATGGGACCGTTTTATTGCCCGGCGGATGGCACAGTCTATATCGATCTCTCCTTCTATGATGACATGAAAGACAAACTGGGCGCGGATGGTGATTTTGCTCAAGGGTACGTTATCGCCCATGAAGTCGGTCATCACGTGCAGAAACTGTTAGGCATCGAGCCGAAAGTCCGTCAACTGCAACAAAACGCGACGCAAGCGGAAGTCAACCGCTTGTCTGTGCGTATGGAACTCCAGGCCGACTGCTTTGCCGGTGTCTGGGGGCATAGCATGCAGCAGCAAGGCGTTCTGGAAACCGGCGATCTGGAAGAGGCGCTGAACGCGGCGCAGGCCATCGGCGATGACCGTTTACAACAGCAAAGTCAGGGGCAGGTGGTGCCAGACAGCTTTACCCATGGTACATCTCAGCAACGCTACAGCTGGTTTAAACGTGGTTTCGACAGCGGCGATCCGGCACAATGCAATACTTTTGGTAAAAGCATTTAACTTCCGGGGCAGGGATGGCTGAACTGACTGCGCTTCACACATTAACAGCGCAAATGAAACGCGAAGGGATTCGCCGCTTGTTAGTGTTAAGCGGCGAAGGAAGCTGGTGCGGTGAGTATGCGCTTAAGTTGCGTGACGCATTACCGGGCGACTGGCTGTGGGTTTCGCCGCAGCCAGCTTCTGAAAACCACTGTCCGCCATCAGCGCTACAAACTTTACTTGGGCGCGAGTTCCAGCATGCGGTATTCGACGCCCGCCAGGGTTTTGATGCCGCCGCTTTTGCGGCACTTAGCGGAACGCTGAAAGCGGGAAGCTGGCTGGTGTTGTTGCTCCCTGCGTGGGAAGAATGGGAAAACCATCCTGATGTCGATTCGCTGCGCTGGAGTGATTGCCCTGGTCCTATTGCGACTCCGCATTTTGTCCAACATCTCAAACGCGTACTTGCGGCGGATAACAACGCTATCCTCTGGCGACAAAATCAGCCGTTCAGGTTGGCGCATTTTGCTCCTTATTCAGACTGGCGTCCTGCTACTGGCGAGCCGCAACCAGAACAACAGCACATATTACAGCAACTGCTGACCATGCCGCCGGGCGTGGCTGCGGTAACTGCTGCGCGCGGGCGCGGTAAGTCGGCGCTGGCGGGGCAACTCATTTCCCGTATCTCTGGCAGTGCGATTGTTACAGCACCTGCGAAGGCTGCAACGGATGTGCTGGCGCAGTTTGCGGGCGAGAAGTATCGCTTTGTGGCGCCAGATGCCTTATTAGCCAGTGATGAAAAAGCTGACTGGCTGGTGGTTGACGAAGCTGCAGCCATTCCTGCGCCGTTGTTGCATCAACTGGTATCGCGTTTCTCACGCACTTTGTTAACTACAACGGTACAGGGCTATGAAGGCACCGGACGTGGTTTTTTGCTGAAATTTTGCGCCCGCTTTCCGCATTTACACCGTTTTGAACTGCAACAGCCGATCCGCTGGGCGCAGGGATGCCCGCTGGAAAAAATGGTTAGTGAGGCACTGGTTTTTGACGACGAAAACTTCACTCACGAACCACAAGGTGACATCGTCATTTCTGCTTTTGAACAGACGTTATGGCGAAGCGAACCAGAAACGCCGTTAAAGGTATATCAGCTATTGTCTGGTGCGCACTACCGGACCTCGCCGCTGGATTTACGCCGGATGATGGATGCACCAGGGCAACATTTTTTACAGGCGGCTGGCGACAACGAGATTGCCGGGGCGCTGTGGCTGGTGGATGAGGGCGGATTATCTCAAAAACTCAGTCAGGCGGTATGGGCGGGTTTTCGTCGCCCGCGGGGTAATCTGGTGGCCCAATCGCTGGCGGCGCACGGCAGCAATCCACAGGCGGCGACATTGCGCGGACGGCGGGTCAGCCGGATTGCAGTCCATCCGGCGCGTCAGCGCGAAGGCGTTGGGCAACAGCTCATTGCCAGCGCTTTGCAATATACGCCTGGCCTCGACTACCTTTCGGTAAGCTTTGGCTACACCGAGGAATTATGGCGTTTCTGGCAACGCTGTGGTTTTGTGCTGGTGCGGATGGGCAATCATCGCGAAGCCAGCAGCGGTTGCTATACGGCGATGGCGTTGTTACCGATTAGCGAAGCGGGTAAACAACTGGCAGAACGTGAGCATTTTCGTTTACGCCGCGATGCGCAAATTATCGCGCAGTGGAATGGCGAAACTATTCCAGTCGATCCGCTTAACGATATCGTGGTTACTGACGGCGACTGGCTGGAACTGGCTGGTTTTGCTTTCGCTCATCGTCCGCTTTTAACGTCATTAGGCTGTTTAATGCGTCTGCTGCAAATCAGCGAACTGACATTACCAGCGCTGCGTGGGCGCCTGGAGAAAAACGTCAGCGACGCGCAGTTATGTACCACACTTAAACTTTCGGGGCGTAAGGCGTTGTTGGCTCGTCAGCGTGAAGAGGCGGCACAGGCGCTATTCGCACTTGATGATGCCCGCACTGAGCGCCTGCGCGATCGCATAACGCAATGGCAATTTTTTCACTGACTCCTTCAATTTTATCCCATGGTCATTGTGAGTCAGCGGCGTAAAATTAATGACATTAGTTAAGGAGTTCGCCATGAAACATGACCATTTTGTTGTTCAAAGCCCGGATAAACCTGCGCAACAGTTGTTGCTGCTTTTTCACGGTGTCGGCGATAACCCGGTAGCGATGGGGGAGATCGGCAGTTGGTTTGCACCGCTGTTCCCGGATGCGCTGGTAGTGAGTGTCGGTGGCGCGGAGCCGAGCGGTAATCCGGCAGGGCGTCAGTGGTTTTCGGTGCAGGGCATAACGGAAGAAAACCGCCAGGCGCGTGTGGATGCCATCATGCCGACGTTTATTGAGACGGTGCGCTACTGGCAGAAACAGAGCGGTGTAGGGGCTAACGCCACGGCGCTAATCGGTTTCTCACAAGGCGCGATTATGGCGCTGGAGAGTATTAAAGCCGAGCCTGGCCTTGCCTCACGCGTCATTGCTTTTAACGGACGCTATGCCAGCCTGCCGGAAACCGCGTCTACGGCCACGACAATTCACTTGATTCATGGTGGTGAAGATCCGGTTATCGATTTGGCGCATGCGGTTGCGGCGCAGGAAGCGTTAATCAGTGCCGGTGGTGATGTGACGCTGGATATCGTGGAGGATTTAGGCCATGCGATCGACAATCGCAGTATGCAATTTGCCCTGGATCACTTGCGTTATACCATTCCGAAACATTATTTCGACGAAGCGCTAAGTGGCGGTAAGCCTGGCGATGATGATGTAATTGAAATGATGTAATAACAGCTGCGTAGGCCTGATAAGACGCGTGAGCGTCGCATCAGGCATTGTTCTCCGTTGCCGGATGCGGCGTTAACGCCTTATCCGGCCCCTCAGCTTACTTCTTCGGTTGATCCTTTTTCGGCCAGTCGTCGTCATCGTCCCACTTATCGTTGAAATCACGATGCGGGGGAAGCTCCGGCTTGTTGGCGAGAAATTTCTTATGGTCGACGCGCTTGAGATCTTTAATCACGTTCAGCAGGACGCCCACCAAAAAGACAATCACCAGAATCCACCAATATTTAGCCAGCCAGTCCATGCTTATTTCCTCTTACAGAACGACTCATCAGGCGACGAGCTGTTCCATGATACGTTGATACATACGGGCAAGTAGCTGCAGGTCGGCAGCATTCACACATTCATTAATTTTATGAATGGTAGCATTGACCGGCCCGAGTTCCACCACCTGCGCCCCCATGCGAGCAATAAAGCGCCCGTCGGACGTTCCGCCTGTGGTCAGTAGCTGCGGTTTAATTTCATTATAGTGCTCAACCGCGTTAACGACTGCATCCACCAGTTTACCGCGCGCGGTCAAAAATGGCTGCCCGGAAAGCCACCAGTCGACGGTGTAGCGCAGTTGATATTTCTCCAGCAAGGCAAGCACCTGTGCTTTGATCATCTCATCAGTCAGTTCGGTACTGAAGCGGAAGTTAAACTGCACAAACAGTTCACCCGGAATAACGTTGTTACTGCCGGTTCCCGCCTGAATATTGGCAATCTGCATACTGGTCGCCGGGAAGAATTCATTGCCCTGATCCCACTCAATAGCCACTAATTCATTAAGGAAAGGTGCTGCGCGATGTACTGGATTATCAGCCAGATGCGGGTAGGCCACATGTCCTTGCACGCCATGAATGGTGAGGTTGCAGGTTAACGATCCGCGACGGCCATTTTTCACTACATCGCCAACCACTTCGATACTCGACGGCTCACCGACCAGGCAGTAATCCAGCCGTTCATTACGCGCCATTAAAGCTTCGACGACTTTGACCGTGCCATTGTGGGCGCTGGCTTCTTCGTCTGAGGTGATCAGAAACGCCAGTCGGCCTTTATGGTTGGGATGTTGCGCGACAAAACGTTCTGCTGCCACTACCATTGCCGCCAGCGAGCCTTTCATATCAGCCGCGCCGCGCCCGAACAACATGCCATCGCGAATAGTTGGCTCAAATGGTGGGTTGATCCAACGGTCGGCATCGCCAGGGGGGACTACGTCAGTATGTCCGGCAAAGGCCAGGGTTTCTCCTTGTCCACGCCACGCCCAAAAATTCTGCGTATCCGCAAAATCCATGCGTTCAATGGTAAAACCGATTGCCTGCAGACGGTCGATCATGATTGCCTGACATCCTGCATCATCAGGACTTAAGGATGGGCGGCGAATAAGCTGCTGTGTCAGCTCAATAACCGGACACGACATAGACTACACCTCATGGAAAAATTGCTGATAACTGGATTCACTGAAACCCAGCAGCATAGGCTTCCCTGGCGCACAGAGCAATGGGCGTTTGATGATTGCAGGCATTTCAGTCATTAATGCCATAGCGGAGGCCGCATCGGTGATATTGTTGCGGGTGGCTTCGTCCAGCTTGCGCCAGGTGGTGCCACGGGTGTTAAGTAACGCTTGCCAGCCTAATTCATTGATAAAAGAGTTCAACAATTCACTGTTCAGGCCATCAACACGGTAATCGTGAAAGCGAAAGTCGATGTTATTGGTTTCCAGCCAACGGCGTGCTTTTTTAATGGTGTCACAATTTTTGATACCGTAAAGGGTAACCATAATGAATCCTTTTGCGATTATTAAGAATAACTAATCATTTGGCGGTTGATACATATTTCCCGTAAATGATTATCAGGCAATATAACATTATTAAGGTATTTAACTTAACAATTATTAAATGGTTGTGAACAATTTTAATGCCATTATTAAGAATGTTCCTCTTGGTATATTTTTGTATTTTAAACAGAATTAATTCAGTATTAGAATCCGTATGAATATGTCGAAATGTTGCTGTTCATCACATAAAAATCCCTGTCACAGGGCCATAGTATTAACGTAGGCTTTGCCCCGGAGGTAGTAATCACAGCAATCGAATAAATTAGCTTCACCACGGTATATTGTTTCCGTAGAATACCCATAATTATAAGAGAGGTTGTTATGATTGAACGTGAACTGGGGAACTGGAAAGACTTTATCGAAGTTATGCTTCGTAAGTAATTTCCAGAACAGGAAATGAAAGAACCTGACGTCAGGTTCTTTATCAGAGAGTTGAAAAAGGCGACACATACGTATGTCGCCTTTTTTATTGCTTATTCTGGTCGAGGCTTCAGTGGGAAGCGACGACGCACCAGCACAAAGAATAGCGGCACGAAGTAAATCGCCAGAATGGTGGCAGAAATCATCCCGCCCATTACGCCAGTACCGACTGCGTGTTGACCACCGGAACCGGCACCACTGCTGATCGCCATTGGCAATACGCCGAAGATAAACGCCAGCGATGTCATCAGAATCGGACGTAAACGCTGACGGCAGGCGTAGAGCGTCGCTTCAAACAGGTCGTGGCCTTTTTGATTCATCTCGTTGGCAAACTCAACAATCAGGATGGCGTTTTTCGCCGACAAACCAATGACTGTTAGCAGGCCAACCTGAAAGTACACATCGTTTTCCAGCCCACGCATCCAGGTTGCCAGCAGTGCGCCGATAACCCCCAGCGGTACAACCAGCATTACCGAGAACGGTACTGACCAACTTTCATAAAGTGCAGCCAGACACAGGAATACCACCAGCAATGAAATGGCATACAGCGCCGGAGCTTGCGCACCGGAAAGTCGTTCCTGGTACGACATCGCTGTCCACTCCAGTCCAAAGCCGTTCGGCAACTGCTTCACCAACGATTCCATAATATCCATCGCGGTACCCGTACTGACGCCCGGGGCGGCTTCCCCGACAATCTCTACCGCAGAATAGCCGTTATAGCGTTCCAGACGCGGCGAGCCTGTTTCCCAGCGAGAGGTCGCGAAGGCGGAGAAAGGCACCATGCCGCCGTCTTTGTTACGCACATACCACAGGTTAATGTCATCTGGCAGCATGCGATACGGCGCGGCAGCCTGCACATAGACTTTCTTCACGCGACCGCGATCCATAAAGTCATTCACATAGCTCGAGCCCCACGCGGTTTGCAGCGTGTCGTTAATATCGTCAATGGCAACGCCCAGCGCCTGCGCTTTGCGCTGGTCGATATCAATCTGCAATTGCGGGCTGTCGTCCAGACCGTTATGGCGCACACGAGTAAGTTCTGGGTTTTCCGCCGCGAGCGCCAGCAGCTGATTACGCGCGGCCATCAGCGCATCGTGACCAGCCCCGGCGTGGTCCTGCAACTCCATATCAAATCCAGCGGAGCTGCCAAGACCGCTGATAGCAGGCGGGCTACTGGCGATAACGCGAGCTTCTTTGATTTTATTAAATTCTTTTGTTGCACGTTCGATAATGGCAAACGAGGTGCCTGTTTTACTGTCGCGTTCGCTCCAGTCTTTCAGGCGGACAAACATTCGTGCCACGTTTTGCCCGTTCCCTCCTGGGCCAGAACCGACAGTGGCAAACACCGACATGATGTTGTCTTTCTCATGGGTGAAGTAATACTTCTCGATCTGTTCCACCACTTTCAGGGTCTGTTGCTGAGTCGAACCGCTGGGTAACTGTACCGAGGTGGTAAACATGCCACGGTCTTCCAGAGGCAGAAACGACGTCGGCAGACGCAGAAACAGGAACACCATGCCGCCTAACAGCAGAACGTAAATCAAAATCCAGCGCAGGCTGCGGTGGAGAATTTTCGCCACCCCTTTTTCGTAGCGTTCGGCGTTGCGGTTGAACATCTGGTTAAACCAGGCAAAAAAGCCTTTCTGCCCGTGATGCTCACCTTTTTTCAGTGGCTTAAGTAGCGTGGCGCACAATGCCGGAGTCAGGATCATCGCCACCAGAACCGACAGCACCATTGCCGCAACAATGGTTATAGAGAACTGGCGATAGATAGCCCCGGTGGTGCCGCCAAAGAAGGCCATTGGCACAAATACAGCAGAAAGCACCATTGCAATCCCGACCAGTGCGCCCTGGATTTGCCCCATCGATTTACGTGTGGCTTCGCGAGGAGTGAGTCCTTCCTCACTCATAATACGTTCGACGTTTTCCACCACCACGATGGCGTCATCCACCAACAGGCCTATAGCCAGCACCATCGCGAACATGGTTAAGGTGTTGACGCTATAGCCGAAGGCATAAAGCACCGAGAAGGTTCCCATCAACACTACCGGCACGGCGATAGTTGGAATCAGCGTAGCGCGGAAGTTTTGCAGGAACAGATACATGACGAGGAAAACCAGCGCGATAGCTTCTAACAGAGTTTTCACTACGTCTTCAATGGAGGCCTTAACAAACGAGGTGGTTTCATACGCCACCTTGTACTCCAGTCCGGGCGGGAAATACTGCGCCAGTTCATCCAGACGGTTGATCACCAGTTCTGCCGTTGCCATTTCGTTCGCACCGGAGGCCAGTTTTACCCCCAGCCCCGAGGCTGGTTTACCGTTGAAACGGCTAAGATAATCGTATTTCTCCGCTCCCATTTCGACGGTGGCGACATCACCCAGTTTCACTTCCGAACCGTCCTGATTCACTCGCAGAGTGATATCACGGAACTGTTCTGGCGTTTGCAACAGTGATTGGGCGTTAATGGTGGCGTTGAGTGCCTGGTTATCGACCGACGGCGTACCGCCAAGCTGCCCAACCGCAATCTGTGCGTTCTGCGACTCAATGGCGTCAGTGACATCTTTGGCGGTCATCTGGAAACTGTTCAGTTTTGCCGGATCCAGCCAGATACGCATCGAATATTGCGAACCGTAAGCGTCGATATCACCAACGCCGTTCACGCGGCTTAACGGGTCCTGAATATTACTGGCAACGTAATCGGCAATATCCTGTTTATCCATCGAACCATCGGTTGAGACGAAGGCAATGGTCAGAATGTTGGTATCGCCGGTTTTACGCACTGTCACGCCCTGATTTTGCACCGCCTGCGGTAGTTTACGCATGGCCGACTGCAACTGGTTCTGCACCTGTTGCACTGCTTCGTCCGGATCCGTGCCAGCTTTAAAACTGAGCGTTACTGACGCCTGTCCAGTACCGCTGCTTTGTGATGACATATACATCAGGTTATCGAGGCCTGTCATATTCTGCTCGATAACCTGGGTCACGGTGTTTTCCAGCGTCTGGGCTGACGCGCCAGGATAGTTAGCGGTCACTCGCACATTCGGTGGCGCGAGATCCGGATACTGTTCAACGGGCAATGAGAAAATGGCCAGGGTTCCTGTCAGACACAACAGAATTGCCAGCACCCAGGCAAAAATGGGGCGATCAATAAAGAAATTCGCCATTAAAAGAGGACCTCGTAGTTCTGCGTATCGTTATGGGCATGCCTTGCTTCACTGTAGCGGCAAGGTACGAGCCAATCGTGGAGAAAAAAAGGAGATAATGTAAATTATCATGCCCTTTTATACTGAACCTAAAATGCCAGTATTTAATGAACAGTAGGCAGCATCATATCTGCTGGCTTTCCTCGCTCTCCGCAGTGCGAAAGCTAATACTCACTAACGTGCCGCCGCCGGAAGGTTGCGAAAAAGTCAGCGTCCCACCCAATCTTTCCGCGCGCTCGCGCATGATATTCAGACCATAATGGCCTTCGGGTTCCTCTGGTTCACCGATGCCAATACCGTTGTCGCGAATATAAACTGTGTGATTGCCATCCGGCGCGGTGACGCAGCTAACGGCAATTTCGCTGGCGTTGGCGTGCTTCATGGCGTTCAGCACCGCTTCGCGAATAATTTGCAACAAATGCACCTGCATCTGCGCATCCAGCGCCAGGGTTGGCAGACGGCAGTCGAGCGTCAGTTTGGCGCTGGTTTGGTTTTGTAATGTATCCAGCATTTCACGCAGTGCAGAGGGGAGATCCGCCTGCTGTAGCGTCAGTCGGAAAGTGGTTAACAGCTCGCGTAACTGCCGATAAGCATCATTCAGCGCCTGGGAGAAATCGGCCATGATACTTTGTGCAGTGGCGTTATCTTCGGGTATCGAACGCTTCAGTAACGTCAACTGGATACGTAAGTAAGAAAGCACCTGGGCCAGCGAGTCGTGCAGTTCGCGGGCGATGGTCGCACGTTCTTCCATCAACAGTAACTGCTGAAAATGCTTCTGCGCCTGATTAAAGTACAAACCGCGTCCCAGCATCGATGAAACGCTGTTAAGTAGCGGTTCTGATGATGACACGTGGCTATTTTGCCAGTGCAGCTCGCCGTAAACCGTCTCTTGCATGGTGACCGGTAAAATCTGCATTGGCAGCTCAGGGTTTGGCTTCCCTTCGCTAATCCGCCAGTTATCCCCAACGTTCAGCTCCAGATATTCAGCCGCTTCATTGTCGCGAACAATCTGCAAAATATGGCGGAAACAATGCACATCAATCTGGCTGGTGTTCAGTGCCTGCGAACACTGATACAACACCTCCAGGCGACGCTTGGCCTCGTGGAGATCGCGAGTTTTTTCTTCTACTGACGCTTCCAGCGAGCGGTACAACTTATGCAGCTCGCTCGACATCTGGTTAAAGGTTTTTGCAAGCAGGCCAAGCTCATTCGGCAGGCTGGTATCCAGCGGTGGCGAGTCGAACTGTCCGTGTTCAATACGCTGACTGGCGGTAACCAGCTGATTCAGCGGGGCTACCACCTGATGGCGTATGCGGCGCAAAGTAAAAAAGACCAGCGTGAAAATGCCAATACCGCCAGCCAGCGAAATCGCCACCACCAGCAGCATTTTTCGTTCAGCGTAGTGTTGCAAAGCCAGCACGAACAGGTCTATCTGATTGACATAATTATTGATATTGGCCTGATACCACGGCAAATCACCCTTGCTGAGCCGATTATTCATCTCCAGCCAGTTGGCATTCAGATGCGCATAGCGGGTTTTTACTGCCTCTGGCACATACCAGACGTTGAGATTGGTTAATACCGGTGAATGCAGTGCCTGCTGGAACAGCTGGCGATGTGCATTGAGTTGTGGACTGCCACTTTGCAAGTCGTAGCCCAGGCGGTAACTCTGCATACGCAGCGAGCCGGCAATATTGATAGCCTCAGCGTCGCGCAAACTGCTCGCCAGAGTTAGCAGAGCGATACCCGTGGAAAGAATCGACAGCAGCACAATGTAAAAAAAGGCCCGGGCCAGACTGGCCGAGACGGGTCGTTTAACAATCACACGCGTCTTCTCCACATAAAATAATTAATGTTCCAGAACGCTGAAACTCAATTTGATAAGCAATGGGATTATTTGATCTGCCACAGTTTATAGCGAAATAGTTACTTTTTCTGGGCACATGAACATTGCCGATTCCCCTGTAAGTCGGGTAATAACAACACTCATATAAAGAATAAGGTTTTTACAACCAAAAAAGAAGGTCGTTATGAATCGTTTTATTATGGCCAACAGTCAGCAATGCCTGGGGTGCCATGCTTGTGAAGTGGCCTGTGTGATGGCTCACAATGATGAGCAACACGTGTTGAGTCAGCACCATTTTCACCCCCGAATTACGGTTATTAAACATCAGCAGCAACGTAGCGCAGTGACCTGTCACCATTGTGAAGATGCGCCCTGCGCCCGTAGCTGCCCTAATGGCGCGATCAGCCACGTTGATGACAGCATTCAGGTCAATCAGCAAAAGTGTATTGGCTGTAAATCCTGCGTGGTGGCCTGTCCATTTGGTACGATGCAAATCGTCCTGACGCCCGTCGCGGCGGGCAAAGTTAAAGCCACCGCGCATAAATGCGACCTGTGTGCAGGGCGCGAAAACGGTCCTGCCTGTGTAGAGAATTGCCCGGCGGACGCGCTGCAACTGGTCACTGACGCTGCACTCTCCGGCATGGCGAAATCCCGCCGCCTGCGCACCGCGCGGCAGGAACATCAACCGTGGCATGCCAGTACCGCGGCACAAGAAATGCCGGTAATGAGTAAAGTCGAGCAAATGCAGACAACGCCCGCGCGTGGTGAGCCGGATAAACTGGCGATTGAAGCGCGCAAAACCGGTTTTGATGAAATTTATCTGCCATTCCGTGCCGACCAGGCACAACGGGAAGCCTCGCGCTGCCTTAAGTGCGGCGAGCACAGCGTTTGTGAATGGACCTGCCCGCTGCATAACCATATTCCGCAGTGGATTGAACTGGTGAAAACCGGAAACATTGATGCTGCCGTCGAGCTTTCTCACCAGACCAACACCCTGCCGGAAATTACCGGGCGTGTTTGTCCGCAAGACCGCTTGTGCGAAGGTGCCTGTACTATTCGCGATGAGCACGGTGCAGTAACTATCGGCAACATTGAACGCTATATTTCAGATCAGGCGCTGGCGAAAGGTTGGCGTCCTGACTTAAGCCATGTCACCAAAGTGGACAAGCGGGTGGCGATTATCGGTGCGGGTCCGGCAGGACTGGCCTGTGCGGATGTTCTGACCCGCAATGGCGTGGCGGTGACGGTGTACGATCGCCATCCCGAAATCGGTGGCTTGCTCACTTTCGGCATTCCTTCTTTCAAACTGGATAAATCCCTGCTGGCACGCCGTCGGGAAATCTTCAGCGCGATGGGGATTCACTTCGAACTCAATTGTGAAGTGGGTAAAGATGTCTCTTTGGATTCGCTTTTGGAACAATACGACGCGGTCTTCGTTGGCGTAGGCACTTACCGTTCCATGAAAGCGGGTTTACCCAATGAAGATGCGCCGGGCGTTTATGATGCGCTGCCGTTCCTCATTGCCAACACTAAACAGGTGATGGGACTTGAAGAGCTACCGGAAGAGCCATTTATTAATACCGCAGGGATGAATGTGGTAGTACTGGGCGGTGGGGATACCGCGATGGATTGTGTGCGTACTGCGCTGCGCCACGGCGCGAGCAACGTCACCTGTGCCTACCGTCGTGATGAAGCCAACATGCCAGGCTCGAAGAAAGAGGTGAAGAACGCCCGCGAAGAGGGGGCGAACTTCGAGTTTAATGTTCAGCCAGTGGCGATTGAGCTGAATGAACAAGGTCATGTCTGCGGGATTCGTTTCCTGCGCACGCGTCTTGGCGAAGCGGATGCACAAGGGCGTCGGCGACCTGTACCGATTGAGGGCAGTGAATTTGTGATGCCGGCCGACGCGGTGATCATGGCGTTTGGCTTCAACCCGCACGGGATGCCGTGGCTGGAGTCGCACGGTGTAACGGTGGATAAATGGGGCCGCATCGTGGCGGACGTTGAAAGCCAGTACCGTTACCAGACCACCAATCCGAAAATCTTCGCCGGTGGCGATGCCGTGCGTGGTGCGGATCTGGTGGTTACCGCAATGGCAGAAGGACGTCATGCGGCACAGGGGATCATTGACTGGCTGGGCGTAAAATCAGTCAAATCTCACTGATAGCCTGCGCAGACAAACCCGACTTCACAGCGTAAGATAATTGTTCATTTCGCGCTGTGGAGTCGGTATGACGCAACAAATCACCCTCGTTAAAGACAAAATTCTCTCCGATAACTATTTCACCCTGCACAACATTACCTACGATCTTACCCGCAAAGATGGCGAAGTTATCCGCCATAAACGTGAAGTGTACGATCGCGGTAATGGTGCGACGATCCTCCTGTACAACGCGAAGAAAAAGACTGTAGTTCTGATTCGTCAGTTCCGCGTCGCTACCTGGGTTAATGGCAATGAAAGCGGGCAGCTGATTGAAACCTGCGCCGGGTTGCTGGATAACGACGAACCGGAAGTGTGCATTCGCAAAGAAGCGATTGAAGAGACGGGTTATGAAGTGGGCGAAGTGCGCAAATTATTTGAACTGTATATGTCGCCAGGCGGTGTGACTGAGCTAATCCACTTTTTTATCGCCGAATACAGTGACAATCAGCGCGCTAACGCCGGTGGCGGTGTCGAAGATGAAGATATTGAAGTGCTCGAGCTGCCGTTCAGCCAGGCGCTGGAGATGATCAAAACCGGTGAGATACGAGACGGTAAGACGGTGTTATTGCTTAACTATTTGCAAACGTCACATTTAATGGACTGAAAAATAACAATAATATTTCGTAGTTTATTATTGGCTCAATCCGATAAATCCGATTGAGCCGCGCTACCTGCGCAACGAAGATACGACTTGTGCTGTTTGTTTGAACTTCTGGGGTCGTACCGTCCATGCGCTATCGCATTTTCCTTCTCTTTTTTTTCGCTTTGTTGCCGACGTCTTTGGCGTGGGCGGCACCAGCGCAACGGGCGTTTTCCGACTGGCAGGTCACCTGTAATAACCAAAACTTCTGCGTGGCGCGCAATACTGGCGATCATAATGGACTGGTGATGACCCTGAGCCGCAGCGCCGGGGCGCATACCGACGCCGTTTTACGTATTGAGCGCGGCGGGTTGAAATCACCGGATGTGTCGGAAGGGGAAATAGCGCCACGGCTGCTGTTAGATGGTGAGCCGTTGGCGTTAAGTGGTGACAAATGGCGGATTTCACCATGGTTATTAGTAACCGATGATACGGCAACCATCACCGCGTTTTTGCAGATGATTCAGGAAGGGAAGGCAATCACCTTACGCGATGGCGATCAGACCATTTCTTTGAATGGCTTAAAAGCGGCGTTGTTGTTTATTGATGCCCAGCAAAAGCGCGTTGGCAGTGAAACCGCGTGGATAAAGAAAGGGGACGAGCCGCCGCTCAGCGTACCGCCCGCGCCTGCGTTGAAAGAGGTCGCGGTGGTTAACCCAACGCCGACGCCACTCTCACTCGAAGAACGTAACGATTTGCTGGATTACGGTAACTGGCGGATGAATGGTCTGCGCTGCTCGCTTGATCCATTGCGGCGTGAGGTGAGCGTTACAGCACTGACCGATGATAAAGCGCTGATGATGATTAGCTGTGAGGCAGGTGCTTATAACACCATTGATTTGGCATGGATTGTGTCGCGTAAAAAGCCGCTGGCCTCGCGCCCGGTACGGTTACGTTTGCCGTTCAACAACGGTCAGGAGACGAATGAACTGGAGTTGATGAACGCGACATTCGATGAAAAAACGCGTGAACTGGTGACCTTAGCGAAAGGTCGCGGATTAAGCGATTGTGGCATTCAGGCGCGCTGGCGTTTTGATGGCCAGCGTTTTCGCCTGGTGCGTTACGCCGCAGAACCGACCTGCGATAACTGGCATGGGCCAGACGCCTGGCCCACGTTGTGGATCACCCGTTAAACATCATGGCGTGGACATGTAGGCCGGATAAGACGCGTCAGCGTCGCATCCGGCGATCAACATCAGGCACCTTTCACTCCCAGCACCTTATGGGCTTTTGCCACAATATTCTCGGCGGTAAAGCCAAAGAACGGGAACAGCTTATCCGCCGGAGCAGACTCCCCGTAACCCGTCATCCCGACAATCGCCCCTTTCAAACCAACATATTTGTACCAGTAATCGGCTATACCCGCTTCTACCGCCACGCGGGCCGCAACGTTAGAAGGCAACACCGACTCGCGATATTCCTCATCCTGGGCGTCGAAAATATCGGTTGAGGGCAGGGAAACCACGCGAACATTGCGACCTTCTCCCGCCAGTTTCTCTGCCGCTTGCAGGGTAATTTCCATCTCTGATCCTGTGGCAATCAAAATGATATCTGGCTTGCCGCCGCTGTCTTTCAACACATAACCACCACGAGCAATCTCTTTTACCTGATCCGGTGTACGTTCCACTTGGGCCAGATTCTGCCTTGAGAGGATCAGCGCCGTCGGCCCGTTGTGGCGCTCAACCGCCAGCTTCCAGCCCACCGCTGCTTCCACCTGATCGCACGGTCGCCAGGTGCTGAAATTCGGCGTTAAGCGCAGACTGGCCAGCTGCTCCACCGCCTGGTGCGTCGGACCATCTTCGCCCAGGCCAATCGAGTCGTGGGTGTAAACCATAATCTGCCGCGCTTTCATCAGTGCAGCCATCCGCGCGGCATTACGGGCGTATTCAACAAACATCAGAAACGTTGCGGTATACGGCACAAAGCCACCGTGGTGTGCAATGCCGTTGGCAATAGCAGTCATACCAAATTCGCGTACCCCGTAGTGAATATAATTCCCTGCGGGATCTTCCTTCAGCGACACAGACCCTTTCCAGATGGTCAGGTTACTTGGGGCCAGATCCGCCGAACCACCGAGCAGCTCCGGCAGCATAGGGCCGTAGGCGTTAAGCGTATTTTGCGACGCTTTACGGGTAGCGATTTTCGCCGGATTCGCCTGCAACTCATTGATATATTTCTGAGTCGTTTTCTCCCAGTCCTTCGGCAGACCACCGCTCATTCGGCGAGTAAACTCTTCAGCCAGTTGTGGATGGGCCTTTTTATAAGCGGCAAACTTCTCATTCCAGCTCTGCTGGGCTTTTTCACCTTTTTCGCGGGCATCCCAGGCGTGATAAATCTCTTTGGGGATCTCAAAGGGTGGATGATGCCAGCCCAGTTTTTGCCGTGCCAGCGCTACTTCTTCTTCGCCCAGCGGAGCGCCATGCGCCTCTTCCTTACCCGCTTTATTAGGCGAACCAAAGCCAATCACCGTGCGGCAGATAATCAGCGATGGTTTATCTTTCACGCTTTGTGCTTCAAGGATCGCTTCCTTAACCGCCAGCGGATCGTGGCCGTCGATCTCGTGGACAACATGCCAGTGGTAGGCTTCAAACCGTTTTGCCGTATCGTCGGTAAACCAGCCTTCGGTTTCACCATCAATCGAAATACCGTTGTGATCGTAAAAGCCGATCAGCTTGCCGAGTCCCAGCGTTCCTGCCAGCGAACAGACTTCATGAGAGATGCCTTCCATCAGACAGCCGTCGCCCATAAACACGTAGGTGAAGTGATCGACAATCTCATGATCTGGCTGGTTAAACTGCGCTGCCAGCGTGCGCTCCGCTATCGCCAGTCCAACCGCGTTCGCCAAACCTTGTCCAAGTGGACCGGTGGTGGTTTCAACACCTGGCGTATAGCCAATCTCCGGGTGACCTGGGGTTTTCGAATGCAACTGACGGAAGTTCTTCAGCTCTTCCAGCGGCAGGTCATAACCAGTCAGATGTAGCAAACTGTAGAGCAACATCGAGGCGTGACCGTTGGAAAGAATAAAGCGGTCGCGGTCATACCAGGTCGGATCGGTGGGGTTATGTTTAAGAAAGTCGTTCCACAGCACTTCGGCAATATCGGCCATGCCCATCGGCGCGCCGGGATGACCAGAATTGGCTTTTTGCACCGCATCCATACTGAGCGCGCGAATCGCATTGGCAAGGTCTTTTCGGGACATAAAACACTCCGTGGCTGGTTTTAGAATTTGGCGGCAAGAAGATCTTCCAGTTTGCGTTGATCAACGGCGAACAGGCGGATGCCTTCAGACAGTTTTTCTACCGCCATCGGATCCTGATTGTGCTCCCAACGAAACTCCGCTTCGCTCATCGGGGAGGGGCGAGGGAAGGATTGCGATGCCGGGATCAGTTTGCGAACCAACTGGCGAAACCTTTTCCTGCAACTCTTTCAGCAAATTCGGCGCGATGGTCAGACGGTCACATCCGGTTAACGCGAGGATTTGTTCGGTACGACGGAAGCTGGCACCCATCACAATGGTTTCGTAGTGATGCTGCTTATAGTAGTCGTAGATGTTGCGCACAGATTTCACACCCGGATCTTCCTCTACCACATACGGATCCATCGGTTTGCGCGCCTGATACCAGTCATAAATACGACCTACAAACGGTGAAATCAGAAAAACGCCAGCTTCTGCACAGGCCCGTGCCTGAGCAAAGGAAAACAGCAGCGTCAGGTTGCAGTTAATGCCTTCTTTTTCCAGTTCTTCTGCTGCGCGAATTCCTTCCCAGGTTGAGGCTAGTTTTATCAGAATTCGTGATTTATCAACGCCTTGTTGTTGGTACAAGTCCACCAGGTGGCGCGCTTTTTCGATACTCTTTTCTTTGTCAAAAGAGAGGCGTGCGTCAACTTCTGTCGACACGCGACCGGGTACGATTTTGAGAATTTCTGTACCGAAATTAACTGCCAGTTTGTCGCAGGCCGCGACGACTTGTTGTTCCTGGGTCTTGCCATTTTTTTTACCCCAGGCAATAGCATCGTCTATTAAATGTTCATATTGTGATAAACCGGCAGCCTTGAGTAACAGCGAAGGATTGGTGGTGGCATCCTGGGGGTGGTAGTGGCGAATGGACTCAATATCACCGCTGTCTGCCACGACAGTGGTGAACTGTTTGATGCCGTCTAACTCGTTCATGGAAATACTCCTTGAAAAGTAAAGTGTTAGATGAGTGCGTTAATTCACACTTCTGAGAAATTTCGCTAAACGCATCAAAAAAGCATAGCAGACAGGCATGGTATTGCTGGATGAAGCAGGTAACATCGGTGTTATGGGATTATTACCAAAACATTATTTGATGGGGGAGAGTTTGGGCTTGCTCAGAGTCTCGACGCTCCGGCAAGGTAATAATGTGCGCCACGTGGTGGGCTGAGGCAGTTGCCCACACCTATTTTTGTGAACGTTACGTGAAAGGAACAACCAAATGGATGAGCAGTTAAAACAAAGTGCACTTGATTTCCATGAATTTCCTGTACCAGGAAAAATCCAGGTTTCTCCGACCAAACCTCTGGCAACGCAGCGCGATCTGGCGCTGGCCTATTCACCGGGTGTCGCCGCGCCTTGTCTTGAAATCGAAAAAGATCCGTTAAACGCCTACAAATATACCGCGCGCGGTAACCTGGTGGCAGTTATCTCTAACGGTACTGCCGTGCTGGGGTTGGGTAATATTGGCGCGCTGGCAGGTAAACCGGTGATGGAAGGTAAGGGCGTTCTGTTTAAGAAATTCGCCGGGATAGATGTGTTTGACATCGAAGTTGATGAACTCGACCCGGACAAATTTATCGAAGTGGTCGCCGCACTTGAACCGACCTTCGGCGGTATCAACCTCGAAGATATTAAAGCGCCAGAATGTTTCTATATTGAACAGAAACTGCGCCAGCGGATGAACATTCCGGTATTCCATGACGACCAACACGGGACGGCAATCATTAGCACCGCCGCCATTCTCAACGGCTTACGCGTAGTAGAGAAAAATATCTCCGACGTACGGATGGTGGTTTCTGGTGCGGGCGCAGCGGCAATTGCCTGTATGAACCTGCTGGTGGCGCTGGGTCTGCAAAAACATAACATCGTGGTGTGCGACTCAAAAGGCGTTATTTATCAGGGTCGTGAGCCGAACATGGCGGAAACCAAAGCGGCTTACGCGGTGGTGGATGACGGCAAACGTACCCTCGACGATGTGATTGAAGGCGCGGATATTTTCCTTGGTTGTTCCGGCCCGAAAGTGCTGACTCAGGAAATGGTGAAGAAAATGGCCCGCGCGCCGATGATCCTGGCGTTGGCGAACCCGGAACCGGAAATTCTGCCGCCGCTGGCGAAAGAAGTGCGTCCGGATGCCATCATCTGTACCGGTCGTTCCGACTATCCGAACCAGGTTAACAACGTGCTTTGCTTCCCGTTCATCTTCCGAGGCGCGCTGGATGTTGGCGCAACGGCTATCAATGAAGAGATGAAACTGGCGGCAGTCCGCGCGATTGCGGAACTGGCCCATGCCGAACAGAGCGAAGTGGTGGCTTCTGCGTATGGTGATCAGGATCTGAGCTTTGGCCCTGAATACATCATTCCAAAACCGTTTGATCCGCGTCTGATCGTCAAGATCGCCCCTGCGGTCGCCAAAGCGGCAATGGAGTCCGGCGTGGCGACGCGTCCGATTGCCGATTTTGACGTCTACATCGACAAGCTGACCGAGTTCGTTTACAAAACCAACCTGTTTATGAAGCCGATATTCTCCCAGGCTCGCAAAGCGCCGAAGCGCGTTGTTCTGCCGGAAGGGGAAGAGGCGCGCGTTCTGCATGCGACGCAGGAACTGGTAACCCTGGGACTGGCAAAACCGATCCTGATTGGCCGTCCGAACGTGATCGAAATGCGTATTCAGAAACTGGGCTTGCAGATCAAAGCGGGCGTTGATTTTGAGATCGTCAATAACGAATCCGATCCACGCTTTAAAGAGTACTGGAGCGAATACTTCCAGATCATGAAGCGTCGTGGCGTCACTCAGGAACAGGCACAACGTGCGCTGATCAGCAACCCGACGGTGATCGGTGCGATCATGGTTCAGCGTGGTGAAGCCGATGCGATGATCTGCGGAACGGTGGGCGATTATCACGAACACTTTAGCGTAGTGAAAAATGTCTTTGGTTATCGCGATGGCGTTCACACCGCAGGCGCAATGAACGCGCTGTTGCTGCCGAGTGGTAACACCTTTATTGCTGATACCTATGTTAATGATGACCCAGACGCAGAAGAGCTGGCGGAGATCACGCTGATGGCGGCAGAAACTGTCCGTCGTTTCGGTATTGAGCCGCGCGTTGCCTTACTGTCGCACTCTAACTTCGGTTCTTCTGACTGCCCGTCGTCGAGCAAAATGCGTAAAGCGCTGGAGCTGGTCAGGGAACGTGCGCCTGAGCTGATGATTGATGGTGAAATGCACGGTGATGCGGCGCTGGTAGAAGCGATTCGCAACGACCGTATGCCGGACAGTACCCTGAAAGGTTCCGCTAATATTCTGGTGATGCCGAACATGGAAGCTGCTCGTATTAGTTACAACTTACTGCGCGTTTCCAGCTCGGAAGGTGTCACCGTCGGCCCGGTGCTGATGGGCGTAGCGAAACCGGTTCACGTGTTAACGCCGATCGCGTCAGTACGTCGTATCGTCAACATGGTGGCGCTCGCTGTGGTTGAAGCGCAAACCCAACCGCTGTAATTCTTCCTTAACTATCACGCTTACCCTGAGTAATTCGGGGTAAGCGATTTTTATATTATCAATACGTCTTACTGCTTTTACTAATAGCAAATAAATTACCCGACATAAAAATAAAGTAATATCTTTATATTTATTCATACTCTGCATATGAAAGTTTATCTATCACGGTAAATATCTCTCCATTCTTAGTGATCTACCTCACCTTTTAAACGCGTTTGCCGAATTTTGTTATTTACTCTGACGAAAAATTGTCACGATACACGCACGTTTTTTACAGGCGGCGACTCATGGACAAAGAACGCATCATTCAGGAATTTGTACCCGGGAAACAGGTCACGCTGGCGCATCTGATTGCGCATCCGGGTGAAGAACTGGCGAAGAAAATCGGCGTTCCGGATGCTGGCGCAATTGGCATTATGACGCTAACTCCCGGCGAAACAGCGATGATTGCCGGTGATTTAGCATTAAAAGCTGCCGATGTACACATCGGTTTTCTCGACCGCTTCAGCGGCGCATTGGTGATTTATGGCTCTGTGGGCGCAGTCGAAGAAGCGTTATCACAAACCGTCAGCGGTTTAGGGCGTTTATTAAATTATACGCTGTGTGAAATGACCAAAAGTTAATACGAGGCATTCATGAAGCGAATTGCGTTTGTGGGTAGCGTCGGGGCAGGAAAAACAACGTTATTTAATGCGTTGCAGGGAGATTATACCCTCGCCAGAAAAACACAGGCCGTGGAATTTAATGATAATGGCGATATTGATACTCCGGGTGAATATTTTAGCCATCCCCGTTGGTATCACGCCTTAATAACCACGCTACAGGATGTGGACATGCTGATATATGTCCACGGCGCAAATGATCCAGAAAGCCGATTACCGGCCGGGCTGCTGGATATTGGCGCCAGTAAACGGCAAATCGCCGTCATCAGTAAAACGGACATGCCGGATGCTGACGTCACCGCAACGCGACAGTTATTGCTTGAGACTGGCTTTGAAGAGCCAATTTTCGCGCTAAACACCCATGACCCGCAAAGCGTGCAGCAACTGGTGGATTATCTGGCATCTCTCACCGAACAGGAGGAAGCAGGTGAAAAAACTCATCACAGCGAATGATATTCGTGAAGCACACGCGCGCGGCGAACAGGCAATGTCCGTGGTTCTGCGCGCCAGCATTATTACCCCTGAAGCGCGCGAAGTGGCGGATCTACTGGGTTTTACCATCACCGAGTGCGATGAATCGACGCCTGTAACGGCATCCGTTCCCGCCAGTGCGTCAGCCGATAAAACCGAAAGCCAGCGCATCCGCGAAACCATCATTGCCCAGCTGCCGGAAGGCCAGTTTACCGAAAGCCTGGTCGCGCAGCTGATGGAAAAAGTGATGAAGGAAAAGCAGTCGCTGGAGCAGGGGGCAATGCAGCCGAGCTTCAAATCGGTGACCGGCAAAGGCGGCATCAAAGTGATTGATGGCAGCAGCGTCAAGTTTGGTCGTTTCGATGGCGCTGAACCGCACTGCGTGGGCTTAACTGATCTTGTGACCGGAGACGACGGCAGCAGTATGGCCGCTGGTTTCATGCAGTGGGACAACGCCTTCTTCCCGTGGACCCTGAACTACGACGAAATCGACATGGTGCTGGAAGGGGAGCTGCATGTTCGCCACGAAGGCGAAACCATGATCGCCAAAGCGGGCGACGTGATGTTTATCCCGAAAGGATCCAGCATCGAATTTGGTACGACATCCAGCGTGAAATTCCTGTATGTCGCCTGGCCGGCTAACTGGCAATCCCTATGAAAGATTTCATCACCGAAGCATGGCTAAGAGCGAACCATACGCTCAGCGAAGGCGCAGAGATCCATCTCCCTGCGGACAGTCGCCTGACGCCCTCTGCCCGGGAGTTACTGGAAAGCCGCCATCTGCGCATCAAGTTTATTGACGAGCAGGGCTGCCTGTTTGTTGACGATGAACAGCAGCAGCCGCAGCCCGTTCACGGGCTGACCAGTAGCGATGAACATCCGCAGGCGTGCTGCGAACTGTGTCGCCAGCCGGTGGCAAAAAAGCCGGATACGCTGACTCATTTGTCGGCGGAAAAAATGGTTGCCAAAAGCGATCCACGCCTGGGTTTTCGCGCGGTTCTCGACAGCACCATTGCGCTGACAGTGTGGCTGCAAATTGAACTGGCGGAACCGTGGCAGCCGTGGCTGGCCGACATCCGTTCGCGTCTTGGCAACATTATGCGCGCCGATGCGCTGGGGGAATCGCTGGGCTGCCAGGCGATTGTCGGGCTTTCTGATGAAGATCTGCATCGGCTTTCTCACCAGCCGCTGCGCTATCTCGACCACGATCATCTGGTGCCGGAAGACAGCCACGGGCGCGATGCGGCGTTGCTGAATCTGCTACGCACCAAAGTGCGGGAAACCGAAACCGTAGCGGCGCAGGTGTTTATCACCCGCAGTTTTGAAGTATTACGCCCGGACATTTTGCAGGCGCTGAACCGCCTTTCGAGCACGGTTTACGTGATGATGATCCTGAGCGTAACGAAGCAGCCGCTAACGGTGAAGCAGATCCAACAACGACTGGGGGAAACGCAATGATTATTGAACGTTGTCGTGAACTGGCGTTGCGAGCGCCCGCCAGAGTGGTTTTTCCGGATGCGTTAGATCAACGTGTGCTGAAAGCTGCGCAATATTTACATCAACAAGGTCTGGCAACGCCCATTCTGGTCGTCAATCCGTTTGAACTTCGTCAGTTTGCGCTCAGTCACGGCGTGGCGATGGACGGGCTACAGGTGATTGATCCGCATGGCAACCTCGCAATGCGGGAAGAATTTGCTCATCGCTGGCTGGCCCGCGCGGGCGAAAAAACGCCGCCGGATGCGCTGGAAAAACTTACCGATCCGCTGATGTTCGCCGCAGCAATGGTCAGCGCCGGTAAAGCGGATGTCTGTATCGCGGGCAACCTCTCTTCCACGGCAAATGTGCTGCGTGCCGGATTACGCATTATCGGTTTGCAGCCTGGCTGTAAAACGCTCTCTTCCATTTTCCTGATGCTGCCACAGTACAGCGGTCCGGCGTTGGGCTTTGCCGATTGCAGCGTGGTGCCGCAGCCGACGGCGGCGCAACTGGCGGATATCGCGCTTGCCAGTGCCGAAACCTGGCGCGCCATCACCGGAGAAGAGCCGCGCGTGGCGATGCTGTCGTTTTCCAGTAACGGTAGCGCCCGTCACCCCTGCGTTGCCAACGTCCAGCAGGCGACAGAAATCGTCCGTGAGCGCGCACCAAAGCTGGTGGTTGATGGCGAGTTACAGTTTGACGCCGCCTTCGTGCCGGATGTCGCGGCGCAAAAAGCGCCTGCCAGCCCGCTACAGGGCAAAGCCAATGTGATGGTTTTTCCGTCGCTGGAAGCCGGAAATATTGGCTACAAAATCGCACAACGACTTGGCGGATATCGTGCCGTCGGGCCATTGATACAAGGACTTGCCGCGCCGATGCACGATCTCTCTCGTGGTTGTAGCGTGCAGGAAATTATCGAACTGGCGTTGGTGGCAGCTGTGCCGCGTCAGGCAGAAGTGAACCGCGAAAGCAGTTTACAAACACTGGTTGAATGAACGGTCCCGTTCTGGACCCTTATAAAGAGGAAAACACAATGGAAGCATTAGGAATGATCGAAACCCGGGGCCTGGTTGCACTGATTGAGGCTTCTGACGCAATGGTTAAAGCTGCGCGCGTGAAACTGGTCGGCGTGAAGCAGATTGGCGGCGGCCTGTGTACTGCGATGGTTCGCGGTGATGTTGCAGCCTGTAAAGCCGCGACCGATGCCGGTGCCGCAGCGGCACAGCGTATTGGCGAGCTGGTATCCGTACACGTTATCCCGCGTCCGCACGGCGACCTGGAAGAAGTCTTCCCGATCGGCCTGAAAGGCGATAGCAGCAACCTGTAATCACCCTGTGTGACGTCGATTCGGGCGTCACGCTCTCTCCTTTTTCATTTTACCTTCTGCGGAGGGTAGGGGGAGCTTTTACCTGAAATACGCCACGGAGGCGGGTATGAAACTGGCAGTCGTCACTGGACAAATTGTTTGTACCGTACGCCATCACGGACTGGCGCATGACAAATTGCTGATGGTGGAAATGATTGATCCACAAGGTAATCCTGACGGGCAATGTGCCGTCGCCATCGACAATATTGGCGCGGGAACCGGGGAGTGGGTGTTGCTGGTGAGTGGCAGTTCCGCCCGCCAGGCGCATAAAAGCGAAACGTCACCGGTCGATCTGTGCGTGATTGGCATCGTCGATGAGGTGGTGTCTGGCGGTCAGGTTATTTTCCACAAATAAGGCAGAACATCATGAATCAACAGGATATTGAACAGGTGGTGAAAGCGGTACTGCTGAAAATGCAAAGCAGTGACACGCCGCCCGCCGCTGTTCATGAGATGGGCGTTTTCGCTTCCCTGGATGACGCCGTTGCGGCAGCCAAAATTGCCCAGCAAGGGTTAAAGAGCGTGGCAATGCGCCAGTTAGCCATTGCTGCCATTCGTGAAGCAGGCGAAAAACACGCCAGAGATTTAGCGGAACTTGCCGTCAGTGAAACT
Source organism: Escherichia sp. E3659 (assembly GCF_005781135.1). Lineage (NCBI taxonomy): Bacteria > Pseudomonadati > Pseudomonadota > Gammaproteobacteria > Enterobacterales > Enterobacteriaceae > Escherichia > Escherichia sp. E3659. Next base: position 150,718 of record NZ_VATQ01000009.1, read on the forward strand.
GGCATGGGTCGCGTCGAAGATAAATTTGCCAAAAACGTCGCCCAGGCGCGCGGCACACCAGGCGTTGAGTGTCTCTCTCCGCAGGTGCTGACGGGTGACAACGGCCTGACCTTAATTGAAAACGCGCCCTGGGGCGTGGTGGCTTCGGTGACGCCTTCCACTAACCCGGCGGCAACCGTAATTAACAACGCCATCAGCCTGATTGCCGCGGGCAACAGCGTCATTTTTGCCCCGCATCCGGCGGCGAAAAAAGTCTCCCAGCGGGCGATTACGCTGCTCAACCAGGCGATTGTTGCCGCAGGCGGGCCGGAAAACTTACTGGTTACCGTGGCAAACCCGGATATCGAAACCGCGCAACGCTTGTTCAAGTTTCCGGGCATCGGCCTGCTGGTGGTGACCGGCGGCGAAGCGGTAGTGGAAGCGGCGCGCAAACACACCAATAAACGCCTGATTGCCGCAGGTGCCGGTAACCCGCCTGTGGTGGTGGATGAAACCGCCGACCTCGCTCGTGCCGCTCAGTCCATCGTCAAAGGCGCTTCTTTCGATAACAACATCATTTGTGCCGACGAAAAGGTACTGATTGTTGTTGATAGCGTAGCCGATGAACTGATGCGTCTGATGGAAGGCCAGCACGCGGTGAAACTGACCGCAGAGCAGGCGCAGCAGCTGCAACCGGTGTTGCTGAAAAATATCGACGAACGCGGAAAAGGCACTGTCAGCCGTGACTGGGTAGGTCGCGATGCGGCGAAAATCGCGGCGGCAATCGGCCTTAAAGTTCCGGAACAAACGCGATTGCTGTTTGTAGAAACCACCGCAGAACATCCGTTTGCTGTGACCGAACTGATGATGCCGGTGCTGCCCGTCGTGCGCGTCGCCAACGTGGCGGATGCCATTGCGCTGGCGGTGAAACTGGAAGGCGGTTGCCACCACACGGCGGCAATGCACTCGCGCAATATCGAGAACATGAACCAGATGGCGAACGCCATTGATACCAGCATTTTCGTTAAGAACGGACCGTGCATTGCCGGGCTGGGGCTGGGCGGGGAAGGCTGGACCACCATGACCATCACCACGCCAACCGGTGAAGGGGTAACCAGCGCGCGTACGTTTGTCCGTCTGCGTCGCTGTGTATTAGTCGATGCGTTTCGCATTGTTTAAGGAGTAACCGATGGCGCACGACGAACAATGGCTCACCCCACGTCTGCAAACGGCGGCAACGCTGTGTAACCAGACGCCCGCCGCGACGGAATCCCCGCTGTGGTTAGGGGTGGATCTGGGCACCTGCGATGTGGTGTCGATGGTTGTCGACCGCGACGGTCAGCCGATGGCGGTATGCCTCGACTGGGCCGATGTGGTCCGCGACGGCATCGTCTGGGATTTCTTCGGCGCTGTCACCATTGTTCGTCGCCATCTCGACACGCTCGAGCAGCAATTCGGCCGTCGTTTTAGCCATGCGGCGACCTCTTTTCCTCCAGGTACGGACCCGCGTATTTCCATCAACGTGCTGGAGTCTGCCGGGCTGGAAGTGAGCCATGTGCTGGATGAGCCAACCGCAGTCGCGGATCTGCTGCAACTGGACAACGCAGGCGTAGTGGATATCGGCGGCGGCACTACCGGCATTGCCATCGTGAAAAAGGGCAAGGTGACTTACTCGGCGGATGAAGCCACCGGCGGACATCACATCTCTCTGACTCTCGCCGGAAATCGTCGTATTTCGCTGGAAGAGGCAGAGCAGTACAAGCGCGGTCACGGTGAAGAGATTTGGCCTGCGGTGAAACCGGTGTACGAAAAAATGGCGGACATTGTTGCCCGACATATTGAAGGGCAGGGCATTACTGATTTATGGCTGGCGGGCGGCTCCTGTATGCAACCGGGCGTGGCGGAACTGTTTCGCAAACAATTCCCGGCGTTACAGGTGCATCTACCGCAGCACAGTTTGTTTATGACCCCGCTGGCGATCGCCAGTAGTGGGCGAGAGAAAGCGGAGGGGCTATATGCAAAATGAATTGCAGACCGCGCTCTTTCAGGCGTTCGATACCCTGAATCTGCAACGGGTAAAAACATTTAGCGTCCCGCCTGTCACACTCTGCGGTCTGGGCGCAGTGAGCAGTTGCGGGCAGGAAGCACAAACGCGCGGGCTGAAACATTTGTTTGTGATGGCGGATGGCTTTTTGCATCAGTCGGGGATGACCGCCGGGCTGATTCGCAGTCTGACCGTCAAAGGTATCGCTATGACGCTCTGGCCGTGTCCGGTGGGCGAACCGTGCATTACTGATGTGTGCGCAGCCGTGGCGCAGCTGCGCGAATCAGGCTGCGATGGTGTCATCGCGTTTGGCGGTGGCTCGGTGCTCGATGCAGCGAAAGCCGTGGCGTTGCTGGTGACGAATTCCGATAGCACGCTGGCAAAAATGTCAGAAACCAGCGTTCTGCAACCACGATTGCCGCTGATTGCGATTCCAACGACCGCCGGAACCGGCTCTGAAACGACTAACGTGACGGTGATTATCGATGCGGTAAGCGGGCGCAAACAGGTGTTAGCACATGCCTCGCTGATGCCGGATGTCGCGATTCTCGACGCTGCGCTAACCGAAGGCGTGCCGTCGCATGTCACGGCGATGACTGGCATCGATGCGTTAACTCACGCCATTGAAGCGTATAGCGCGCTGAACGCCACCCCATTTACCGACAGTCTGGCGATTGGCGCCATTGCGATGATTGGTCAATCGCTGCCGAAAGCGGTGGGCTACGGTCACGACCTTGCCGCGCGCGAGAGCATGTTGCTGGCTTCATGTATGGCGGGAATGGCGTTTTCCAGCGCCGGGCTTGGGTTATGCCACGCGATGGCGCATCAACCGGGGGCGGCGCTGCATATTCCGCACGGTCTGGCGAACGCCATGTTGCTGCCAACGGTGATGGAATTTAACCGGATGGTTTGTCGTGAACGCTTTAGCCAGGTTGGTCGGGCGCTGCGAACTAAAAAATCCGACGATCGTGACGCTATTAATGCGGTAAGTGAGCTGATAGCGGAAGTTGGGATCAACAAGCGGCTGGCTGATGTGGGGGCAACAACCGGGCATTACGGTGCATGGGCGCAGGCCGCGCAGGAAGATATTTGTCTGCGTAGCAACCCGCGTACCGCCAGCCTGGAGCAGATTGTCGGCCTGTACGCAGCGGCGCAATAAATGCCGGATGCGACGCTTGCCGCGTCTTATCCGGCCAACGGGATTGCACATGTAGGGCGGATAAGGCGTTTACGCCGCATCCGCCAGTGGCGCGGTGCAATTGCCGGATGCGACGCCTGCGCGTCTTATCCGGCCTTCGGGATTGCACATGTAGGGCGGATAAGGCGTTCACGCCGCATCCGCCAGTGGCGCGGTGCAATTGCCGGATGCGACGCTTGTCGCGTCTTATCCGGCCTGGGGGATTGCACATGTAGGGCGGATAAGGTGTTTACGTCGCATCCGCCAATAAATAACAACTAACAGGGAGTAAAGGCGATGGGAATTAACGAAATCATCATGTACATCATGATGTTCTTTATGCTGATAGCTGCCGTAGACAGGATCCTGTCGCAGTTCGGCGGTTCTGCTCGTTTCCTCGGTAAGTTCGGTAAAAGTATCGAAGGATCCGGCGGGCAGTTCGAAGAAGGCTTTATGGCAATGGGCGCACTGGGCCTGGCGATGGTCGGTATGACCGCGCTGGCACCGGTACTGGCCCACGTACTCGGGCCGGTGATTATCCCGGTTTACGAAATGCTCGGCGCAAACCCGTCAATGTTCGCCGGAACGCTGCTGGCGTGCGATATGGGCGGCTTCTTCCTCGCCAAAGAGCTGGCGGGCGGTGATGTGGCAGCGTGGCTATACTCTGGGTTAATTCTCGGGTCGATGATGGGGCCAACGATTGTGTTTTCCATTCCGGTGGCGCTCGGCATTATCGAACCTTCTGACCGTCGTTATCTGGCGCTCGGCGTGCTGGCGGGCATTGTGACCATTCCGATTGGCTGTATCGCGGGTGGTCTGGTAGCGATGTACTCCGGCGTGCAAATCAACGGTCAGCCAGTGGAATTCACCTTTGCCCTGATCCTGATGAACATGATCCCGGTACTTATCGTCGCGGTACTGGTGGCGCTGGGGCTGAAATTCATCCCGGAAAAAATGATCAACGGCTTCCAGATCTTCGCCAAATTCCTCGTCGCATTGATCACCCTCGGTCTTGCCGCTGCGGTAGTGAAATTCCTTCTTGGTTGGGAACTGATCCCCGGTCTGGATCCTATCTTTATGGCCCCTGGCGATAAACCAGGCGAGGTGATGCGCGCCATTGAAGTTATCGGCTCTATCTCCTGCGTGCTGTTAGGTGCGTATCCGATGGTGTTGCTGCTGACCCGCTGGTTTGAAAAACCGCTGATGAGCGTCGGTAAAGTGCTGAATATGAACAACATCGCGGCAGCCGGCATGGTGGCAACGCTTGCCAACAACATCCCGATGTTTGGCATGATGAAGCAGATGGATACCCGCGGCAAAGTCATCAACTGCGCCTTCGCCGTTTCCGCTGCTTTCGCCCTGGGCGACCACTTAGGCTTCGCCGCTGCCAACATGAACGCCATGATCTTCCCGATGATTGTCGGCAAGTTGATCGGCGGCGTAACGGCGATTGGCGTGGCGATGATGCTGGTGCCAAAAGAAGACGCGACCGCGGCTAAAACCGAAGTGGAGGCACAATCGTGAACATTCGCCAGCTACTGAGCGTCGGTATCGATATCGGCACCACCACCACCCAGGTGATTTTCTCCCACCTGGAGCTGGTTAACCGTGCGGCGGTGTCGCAGGTGCCGCGTTACGAATTCATCAAACGCGAAATTAGCTGGCAAAGTCCGGTGTTCTTTACCCCTGTCGATAAACAGGGCGGTTTAAAAGAAGCGGAGCTGAAAACTTTAATCCTCGAGCAATATCAGGCTGCGGGCATTGCGCCGGAAAGCGTTGATTCCGGGGCCATCATCATTACTGGCGAAAGCGCGAAAACCCGCAATGCGCGCCCGGCGGTGATGACGCTCTCCCAGTCGCTGGGCGATTTTGTGGTCGCCAGCGCCGGGCCGCATCTCGAATCCGTCATTGCGGGCCACGGTGCCGGGGCGCAAACCCTCTCTGAACAACGGCTGTGTCGGGTACTGAATATCGACATCGGCGGCGGCACGGCGAACTACGCCCTGTTCGAAGCCGGAAAAATCAGCGGCACTGCCTGCCTCAACGTTGGTGGTCGCCTGCTGGAAACCGACAGCCAGGGGCGCGTGGTTTACGCCCATAAACCGGGGCAGATGATTGTGGATGAGTGTTTCGGCGCAGGCACCGACGCCCGTTCGCTGACTGGCGCGCAACTGGTGCAGGTTACCCGGCGGATGGCGGCGCTGATTGTCGAAGTGATTGAAGGAACGCTCTCGCCGCTCGCGCAGGCATTGATGCAAACCGGTTTGCTACCCGCGGGCGTTACGCCCGAAATCATTACGCTTTCTGGCGGCGTGGGCGAATGTTATCGCCACCAGCCCGCCGACCCGTTCTGTTTTGCCGATATCGGCCCGCTACTGGCAACGGCGCTGCATGACCATCCGCGCCTGCGTGAGATGAACGTGCAGTTTCCGGCGCAAACCGTGCGCGCCACGGTGATTGGCGCGGGCGCACATACCCTTTCGCTCTCTGGCAGCACTATCTGGCTGGAGGGCGTACAACTGCCGCTGCGTAATTTGCCGGTGGCGATCCCAATTGATGAAACGGATCTGGTGAGTGCCTGGCAACAGGCGCTAATTCAACTGGATCTTGATCCCAAAACTGACGCGTACGTGCTGGCGCTTCCCGCCTCGCTGCCTGTGCGTTACGCCGCGGTACTGACGGTCATCAACGCGCTGGTCGATTTCGTCGCGCGTTTTCCGAATCCGCATCCCCTGCTGGTGGTGGCCGGGCAGGACTTTGGTAAAGCTCTGGGCATGTTGTTGCGCCCACAGCTACAACAACTCCCGTTGGCAGTCATTGACGAAGTGATTGTCCGCGCGGGGGACTATATCGACATTGGTACGCCTCTTTTTGGCGGATCGGTTGTGCCGGTGACGGTGAAATCACTCGCATTTCCTTCCTGAGGGAACGACTTATGAAACTAAAGACCACATTGTTCGGCAATGTATATCAGTTTAAGGATGTAAAAGAGGTGCTGGCTAAAGCCAACGAACTGCGTTCGGGGGATGTGCTGGCAGGCGTTGCAGCGGCAAGCTCACAGGAGCGCGTGGCGGCAAAGCAGGTGTTGTCGGAAATGACCGTAGCGGACATCCGCAATAATCCGGTGATTGCCTATGAAGATGATTGCGTGACGCGGCTGATTCAGGACGACGTTAACGAAACGGCCTACAACCAGATTAAAAACTGGAGCATCAGCGAGCTGCGTGAGTATGTGCTGAGCGACGAAACCAGCGTTGATGACATTGCCTTTACCCGCAAAGGGCTGACCTCGGAAGTGGTGGCGGCGGTAGCGAAGATTTGCTCTAACGCGGACCTGATCTACGGCGCGAAGAAAATGCCGGTTATCAAAAAGGCCAATACCACCATCGGTATTCCTGGCACCTTTAGCGCCCGTTTGCAGCCGAACGATACCCGTGACGACGTGCAAAGTATCGCCGCGCAAATCTACGAAGGGCTTTCCTTCGGGGTGGGCGATGCGGTGATTGGCGTCAACCCGGTAACGGACGACGTGGAAAATTTAAGCCGCGTGTTGGACACCATCTATGGCGTGATCGACAAATACAACATTCCGACCCAGGGCTGCGTGCTGGCGCACGTTACCACCCAGATTGAAGCGATTCGTCGCGGCGCGCCGGGCGGGCTGATTTTCCAGAGTATCTGTGGCAGCGAAAAAGGGCTGAAAGAGTTTGGCGTGGAACTGGCGATGCTCGACGAAGCGCGCGCAGTGGGCGCGGAGTTCAACCGTATCGCCGGGGAAAACTGCCTCTACTTTGAAACCGGACAAGGTTCCGCGCTCTCCGCTGGCGCTAACTTCGGCGCTGACCAGGTGACGATGGAAGCGCGTAACTATGGGCTGGCGCGTCATTACGATCCGTTTATCGTCAACACCGTGGTCGGTTTTATTGGGCCGGAGTATCTCTACAACGACCGCCAGATTATCCGCGCGGGCTTAGAAGATCACTTTATGGGCAAGCTGAGCGGCATCTCTATGGGCTGTGACTGCTGCTACACCAACCACGCTGACGCTGACCAGAACCTCAACGAAAACCTGATGATCCTGCTCGCCACCGCTGGCTGCAACTACATCATGGGGATGCCGCTGGGCGATGACATCATGCTCAACTACCAGACCACGGCCTTCCACGACACCGCCACTGTGCGTCAGTTACTCAACCTGCGCCCGTCACCGGAGTTTGAACGCTGGCTGGAAAACATGGGCATTATGGCAAACGGTCGCCTGACCAAACGGGCGGGCGATCCGTCACTGTTCTTCTGATGACGCGGAGATAACACATCATGGATCAAAAACAGATTGAAGAAATTGTACGCAGCGTGATGGCGTCAATGGGACAAGCGGCCCCCGCGCCGTCAGAAGCAAAGTGCGCCACCACCACCTGTGCGACACCAGTGACCACGGAAAGCTGCGCGCTGGATTTAGGTTCCACTGAAGCAAAAGCGTGGATTGGTGTTGAAAACCCGCATCGTGCAGACGTATTAACAGAACTGCGTCGCAGCACCGTGGCCCGCGTCTGTACCGGTCGTGCGGGTCCGCGCCCGCGTACCCAGGCGTTGCTGCGTTTCCTGGCCGATCACTCTCGTTCGAAAGATACCGTACTGAAAGAAGTGCCGGAAGAGTGGGTGAAAGCGCAGGGCTTGCTGGAAGTGCGCTCTGAAATTAGCGACAAAAATCTCTACCTGACTCGCCCGGATATGGGCCGCCGCCTGTGTGCAGAAGCTGTTGAAGCGCTGAAATCACAGTGTGTCGCCAGTCCGGACGTACAGGTCGTTATTTCTGATGGCCTGTCTACTGACGCGATCACCGTGAACTATGAAGAGATCCTGCCACCGCTGATGGCGGGCCTGAAACAGGCCGGGCTGAAAGTCGGCACGCCATTCTTTGTGCGTTACGGTCGCGTGAAAATTGAAGATCAGATCGGTGAGATCCTCGGCGCGAAAGTGGTGATCCTGCTGGTGGGCGAACGCCCGGGGTTAGGGCAGTCAGAAAGTCTTTCCTGCTACGCCGTCTACTCACCGCGTATGGCGACCACCGTTGAGGCCGATCGCACCTGTATCTCTAACATTCACCAGGGCGGCACGCCGCCAGTTGAAGCCGCAGCAGTTATTGTGGATTTGGCGAAACGTATGCTGGAGCAGAAAGCATCCGGCATCAACATGACCCGATAAGGAGGCATCATGCCAGCTTTAGATTTGATTCGACCGTCGGTCACCGCCATGCGTGTGATTGCCTCCGTTAACGCCGATTTTGCGCGTGAGCTGAAATTGCCGCCGCATATTCGTAGCCTTGGGCTGATTTCCGCCGACTCCGATGACGTCACCTACATTGCCGCTGATGAAGCGACCAAACAGGCGATGGTCGAAGTGGTGTATGGCCGCTCGCTGTATGCGGGAGCCGCACACGGCCCGTCACCGACTGCCGGTGAAGTGCTGATTATGCTGGGCGGACCAAACCCGGCGGAAGTGCGCGCTGGTCTGGATGCAATGGTTGCGCATATTGAAAACGGTGCGGCCTTCCAGTGGGCCAACGATGCGCAAGATACGGCATTCCTTGCACATGTGGTTTCGCGTACTGGTTCTTATCTCTCTTCCACTGCGGGTATTACGCTTGGCGATCCGATGGCGTATCTGGTGGCGCCGCCGCTGGAAGCGACTTATGGCATTGATGCAGCGTTAAAATCTGCCGACGTACAGCTGGTGACTTATGTCCCGCCACCGTCTGAAACCAACTACTCGGCAGCATTTTTAACCGGTAGCCAGGCAGCGTGTAAAGCAGCCTGTAACGCCTTTACCGATGCAGTGCTGGAAATCGCGCGTAATCCAATCCAGCGTGCGTAACGGAGGTTGCCGATGATCAATGCACTGGGATTGCTGGAAGTGGACGGCATGGTCGCCGCGATAGATGCAGCGGATGCCATGCTCAAAGCAGCTAACGTTCGTCTGCTCAGTCACGAAGTGCTTGACCCTGGTAGGTTGACGCTGGTGGTGGAAGGCGATCTGGCGGCGTGTCGTGCGGCGCTGGATGCAGGTTGTGCTGCTGCGATGCGTACCGGGCGCGTCATCAGCCGCAAGGAGATCGGTCGGCCAGACGATGACACCCAGTGGCTGGTTACTGGCTTTAACCGCCAGCCGAAGCAAGCTGTAAAGGAACCCTGCATGCCAGCTATCGTTGCGGAATCTGCTGACGAGTTGTTGGTGCTGTTAACATCAGTACGTCAGGGAATGACGGCAGGAGAAGTGGCTGCCCACTTTGGCTGGCCGTTGGAAAAAGCCAGAAATGCGCTCGAACAGCTCTTTTCTGCCGGGACGTTACGTAAACGCAGTAGTCGTTATCGTCTCAAGCCCCATTAATCTGTCGGAGGTGCCGGGTGTCATATAACACCCGGCATTAACATCATGAAAAAGCCCCGTACAGCTAATTTGCACCATCTTTATCATGACCCCTTATCCGAAAACCTGAAGCTTACGCCGAAGGTTGAAGTGGATAATGTTCATCAACGACAGACAACGGATGTCTATGAACATGCTTTGACGATTACCGCCTGGCAGCAGATTTACGATCAGCTGCATCCGGGCAAGTTTCATGGTGAATTTACGGAAATTCTGCTTGATGATATTCAGGTTTTCCGTGAATACACCGGTCTGGCACTGCGTCAGTCGTGCCTGGTCTGGCCGAACTCTTTCTGGTTTGGTATTCCGGCGACACGCGGCGAACAGGGATTTATCGGCTCACAATGCCTGGGAAGCGCGGAAATTGCCACGCGCCCTGGCGGCACCGAGTTTGAACTGAGTACACCGGATGATTATACGATCCTTGGCGTAGTGCTTTCTGAAGATGTCATTACCCGGCAGGCTAACTTTTTGCATAACCCGGAAAGGGTGCTGCATATGTTACGTAACCAGTCGGCGCTGGAAGTGAAAGAGCAGCATAAAGCCGCGCTGTGGGGCTTTGTCCAACAGGCGCTGGCGACATTTTGCGAGAACCCGGAGAATCTTCATCAGCCTGCGGTGCGTAAAGTGCTGGGGGACAATTTGCTGATGGCGATGGGGGCGATGCTGGAAGAAGCGCAACCAATGGTGACAGCGGAAAGTATTAGTCATCAGAGTTACCGACGTTTGCTTTCCCGCGCCCGTGAATATGTGCTGGAAAATATGTCTGAGCCGGTGACGGTTCTGGACTTATGTAATCAACTGCATGTCAGCCGCCGCACGCTACAAAACGCGTTTCACGCTATTTTAGGCATTGGCCCGAACGCGTGGCTGAAACGCATTCGCCTGAATGCCGTACGCCGCGAACTGATAAGCCCGTGGTCGCAAAGTATGACGGTAAAAGACGCCGCCATGCAGTGGGGATTCTGGCATCTGGGGCAATTTGCCACGGATTACCAGCAGCTGTTTGCCGAGAAGCCGTCACTGACGCTGCATCAGCGGATGCAGGAGTTGGAGTGAGGTTTAGGGCCGGATGGGGAGGGTTTTTAATCCGGCCAATAGTGATGTTTCAAATTGCATTGAGTCGTTATGTACTTTATTTCCCGACGGGATAAGCGATAAACAAACCGACAATTGTCAAAATACATGCCAGCAGGAATACCAACATACAATTTACGCGCTTTCGCGAAATTTCAAATAAATAGCAAAATAGTGTTGTTACCACGATCACTACCGGGATAGTCATAAAATTAATAACGATGAGTGCTATCAACCCAAAACTTGCTCCTCCACCGTGGGGAATAAAAATATGCTCTTCAAAATAAACTTCCATAGCAAATGCCAGCACGCATCCCAGAAAACTCATATCCAGATGAGGGTGCCATTTACTTTCTTTATGTGATGTGTCTGACATTTTTAAATGCTCCCGTGAGCAAACTGGCGCAAAACAATTTCTAAGATTGCTGATAAGACGTCGCTGTTGTCCGGCACTCCGGGCAGATAAACGCGTAAATTATCCCTTCGCCATATTGTTCAATATCGGCATAATCCAGTTGCGCAAGAAACGTCATTGAGCGGGAGCATTCCGGGCAGTGAGGATATTTCGCGTCCTGTATCCAGGTGGGATGCCCGCCAAGTTGCGAGAAAGAAACAGGTAAAAATGGGTCTGCAGCAAATAACGGTGACCTAAGGTTTCCCCGTCTCATGCTGTTTACAGGTAGCCGACGCCATTCAGATACATCATCCGGCAGCCAGGCCGGCGGGATATTTTTTGCAGACAAATGAGCGTTACCCCGTGAGTCCATGTAGCCGAAAACGGTGCTGTAGGCGGTGCAACATTCGCACGTCACGATGCGAAACCTGCCGTTATCGCTAAGACCCGTTGCCTTCAGGTCAACGTCGAAAAGATTTGTCAGTGGCAATGCGCAATTTGGACAGATATCGCTACGTTCATCAACAACACGCAAAGCTTGGCAAGACCCGGTACTTTTCATCTCCAGATTAAAACAGTCAGGAAAATAGAGATTACGCCTCTGCCCTTCAGCGGTTAGCTCCCAACCGGCCTCATGCGCATATTCTTCAGGTGCGATGTAAAGTGAACTGCGCCACGGCGGCGGGCTATTGCGCCAGTGGGCAAAACGTTCAACAACAACGTCATCCCCAATCCATGCCAGACATTGCAGAATACAATTTCTGTTGTCTGCATCAACCTCAACCCGTTCTAACAGCGTATCGCGAACGTCCGCAGCGGCGCGGTGGAAAGGCATGTAAGAATAACTGTCCAAATCATCATAAGAGATCCACTCTCTGAAATACGCATCCAGATTGGCCTGGGTAAATGCCGCCAGACAAAGCCAAATCTCCTGAGCGAGCCTATATTCACCAGACGCAAAGCGTTCTGTGGCGTAATCAGCCATCTGCTGCGCTTGATCGGCGGTCAGTTGTTGATACAGGGCATCTGTGGGAACGGGGCAGGGAGTCCAGTCGATTAACGCATCGAATTTTCGCGGCTGGTGAACTAATTTCAGCATAGCAACCGGATCGCTTAACCCTGCAAACGCATTCACGGTCTTTTTATTTTTCCTGATATATTCATCGTGTTCACGCTGCTGTTGGGCCTGAATGCAGGGCATACAAAACCCACCGGTGCGCGCCGCGGTTTGTGGCAGAATGGTTGATGTACAAGCGGGGCTTTTACAGGAAATACGATCAGTCATTGGGGCGCTCCTTGCCTGAAGATAATAAATTGAAAGATAAATTTATTAGAAGTTACATATATGGTTCATTCGCCGCCCTTATTAACATACTTTGTTCATAACAATATACTGGCTGTTTCAATACACGTTTTAATCGGCAACCACATTTCTGTACGTGTTGTATCACCACAATCAGCTTTCAGGAATCCATATTGTTCATAAAAAGGCATCACTTTGGGGGTTAGTGGATCTACGAACAGCCCAATCGCTGAAATTTGTTCGGCAACTAATACAGTTCTATAGATGGCATCAATAAGTAATTTTTCCCCCAAACGTTCGCCTTGACTTAAACGATCGACCGCGAGCCTTGCTAGTTTTACCGCATTAAGAGGATGAGGATAGTTTTTATATTCCTTGCAAACAGGAGGAATAATAACAGAATATCCTGATAAAGTATGATAACCAATGATATTTGTGGGGGCTGATTTTCGGCAGGCCACGTAGGTCTTTGCTATATGTTTGACTGCTTTCTGCCGGGCTTGCTGTTGTAAAAACTGATTTAATTCGTGATTCCCACAGTCAAAAAGTTTCCGATTATGCTGCTGAGTTATCTCTTCAATTATCACGGACATTCACTACATCCTTGTAGTTTTGCGCTGCTTTTAGCAGTTTTTGATTAGGTCTTTGTGGATTCTCAAGGGCAGCAACCAGTGCATCTGCTCCTGACATAGATAAATGCAACGCTTCAGTACGTTCAATGACGTTGCGTGCTTTATCCACAGCAGATTCAATAAGAAATTGTGACACAGTTGAACCACAATAATCTGCAGCTCTTTGAATCATTTCCTGTATTTCTAAAGATGTTCTGGCAACCAGGCGCGTGTCTTTTCGTTCGATGTTCGTAGCCATAATAATACCTCAATGTTAGTGATGACTAACTATTATGGTGTCACTATGGCACACAAATTAAACAGAGTCAATTTCAAGTCACAAACAGAGTATTATGATTTTTCGTTTATTTTCATGATATTACACCCAATCTCTGACCTTGATAAACTCACTCAACGCCGCTTCCGGAGTGCCTGCTTCTGGCTGATAATCGTACTCCCAGCGTACCAGTGGCGGCATCGACATCAGAATAGATTCGGTGCGCCCGCCGGTTTGTAAACCAAACAGCGTCCCGCGATCCCATACCAGGTTGAATTCGACATAGCGCCCGCGGCGGTACAACTGGAAATTGCGCTCGCGTTCGCCGTATTCCATTGCTTTACGCCGTTCAACAATCGGTAAATAAGCGTCGGTGTAGCCTTTGCCTACCGCCTGCATAAAGGCGAAACAGTGGTCGAAATCTGGCGTGTTCAGGTCATCAAAGAACAGCCCGCCAATACCGCGCTGTTCGTTGCGATGTTTGAGGTAGAAGTATTCGTCGCACCACTTTTTGTAACGGGGATAAACGTCTTCGCCAAATGGCAGGCACAGGTCACGGGCGGTGTGATGCCAGTGAATGGCGTCTTCTTCAAAACCATAGAATGGGGTTAAGTCGAAGCCGCCGCCAAACCACCAGACGGGATCGGCACCCGGTTTTTCGGCAATAAAAAAGCGCACATTCGCGTGGCTGGTGGGTACGTACGGATTATGCGGATGAACTACCAGCGATACGCCCATCGCCTCGAAACTGCGCCCGACAAGTTCCGGGCGATGAGCGGTCGCGGAAGCGGGCATCGCGTTGCCGTGGACGTGAGAAAAGTTGACGCCCGCCTGTTCGAAAACACCACCATTACGCAACACCCGACTACGCCCGCCGCCACCAGCTTCACGTTGCCAGCTATCTTCGACAAACTCAGCGCCATCGACGGCGCTCAGTTGCTGACAAATTGTATCCTGAAGGTCGAGGAGGAACTGTCTAACCTGGTGTGCGTCGGGTTTCATAACTTACCGCTTTTTCGAGTGTGCTTTCTGGTTATCAAACCAGTGGAAATAACTGATCACGCCTTCAGCAATCGCTGTGGCGATTTTCTGACGAAACGCCACCGTGCCTAATAGCCGTTCTTCTTCCGGGTTGGTGATAAACGAAGTTTCCACCAGCACCGAAGGAACCGACGGTGATTTCAACACCACAAATGCCGCTTGTTCGGTGTTGCGGCTGTGCAGTTTATGCACCGGCTTAATCTTCTTCAGAATATGCGAGCCGAGCGTCAGACTATTTTTAATGGTATCTGTTTGCACCAGATCAAACAGCACTTGTTGCAATAGGTGATCCCTGTCAGTCGCCTTTTTCCCGGCAACTTCATCAGCACGGTTTTCGCGTTCCGACAAATATTTTGCCATCGCGCTACTTGCGCCACGGTTAGAGAGGGCAAAGACCGATGCACCGGCAGCTTTCGGGTTGGTAAAGCCGTCGGCGTGAATTGACATAAACAGGTCAGCGCCATGTTTATGGGCGATTTCAACGCGATCGTACAGTGGAATAAAGGTATCGCCAGAACGCGTCAGCCGCGCATCAATGCCATGATTGCGCAAAATTGAACGGACGTTTTTGGCAATCGCCAGCACCACGTGTTTTTCTTTTGACCCGTTGCGGCCAATCGCCCCAGTATCAATCCCGCCGTGGCCTGGATCGAGAACGACTATCCGCTTGCCCCCGGCTTTTTTGGCTTTCGGCTTAGTGTGTCCGTTGCTGGTTTTTAAAGGTTCTTCTTTGGCGATGGCTTGTGACATTCCTGACAACGTCAGGGCAGCCAATCCGGCTTTCAGCACCTGGCGGCGCGAAGTGAGTGTTTTTAGTGGTTTAAAAGTGCTCATACGGCCTGAGTTGTAATAATGAAGTTCCAGATGTTATATCGTATCGCGTAATCCGTTACGACGGTTTGCTGGTGAGAATTGTTTTACTTTTCATTTCAATAAATGACAACGCGTCATTATGCCACTTTTTCAACCGATTTTCGTCAGATATTGGCTAATTCGGTCGTTCACGCCATAATCACCCTTTTAACCCCCAAAAAGGTAACTCATACCATGGAGATACGCGTATTTCGCCAGGAAGATTTCGAAGAGGTCATCACCCTTTGGGAGCGTTGCGACTTGCTGCGTCCGTGGAACGATCCGGAAATGGACATCGAACGCAAGATGAACCATGACGTCAGTTTGTTCCTGGTCGCGGAAGTGAATGGTGAAGTGGTGGGAACGGTGATGGGTGGTTACGACGGGCATCGTGGGTCTGCTTATTATCTTGGCGTGCATCCGGAGTTTCGCGGGCGCGGCATTGCTAATGCATTGCTTAATCGGCTGGAGAAAAAGCTCATTGCCCGCGGTTGCCCGAAAATTCAGATCAACGTGCCGGAAGACAACGACATGGTGCTCGGAATGTACGAACGCCTGGGATATGAACACGCTGATGTGCTGAATCTGGGTAAGCGTTTGATTGAAGATGAAGAGTACTGAGTTTCATCCTGTCCATTATGATGCGCACGGACGCCTGCGTTTACCTTTTCTCTTCTGGCTTGTGCTACTGCTTCAGGCGCGAACCTGGGTGCTGTTTGTGATTGCCGGTGCGTCGCGTGAGCAGGGTACTGCGCTGCTGAATCTGTTTTATCCCGATCACGATAATTTCTGGCTGGGGTTAATTCCCGGCATTCCAGCAGTGCTGGCGTTTTTGCTGAGTGGTCGGCGCGCTACGTTTCCCCGTATCTGGCATGGGCTCTATTTTCTGTTGCTGTTGGCGCAAGTGGTTTTACTTTGCTGGCAACCGTGGCTGTGGCTGAACGGCGAATCGGTTAGCGGAATCAGTCTGGCGCTGGTAGTGGCGGATATTGTGGCGTTAATCTGGCTGCTGACCAATCGACGTTTACGCGCTTGTTTTGTGGTTGAGAAAGAATAACGGCACTTTTTTGCAAATTCGCACTCCAAGCAACGTTATTGAATAACCAAAGGAAGTGAGATGAAATCGCTGCGTTTAATGTTATGCGCTATGCCGTTGATGCTGACCGGCTGTTCCACGATGTCGTCAGTTAACTGGTCTGCCGCGAATCCGTGGAACTGGTTTGGGTCGTCCACCAAAGTGAGCGAGCAGGGCGTGGGTGAATTAACGGCGTCCACACCATTACAAGAACAAGCTATTGCCGATGCGCTTGATGGTGATTATCGCCTGCGCAGCGGAATGAAAACCGCTAACGGTAATGTAGTGCGCTTTTTTGAAGTGATGAAAGGCGACAGCGTGGCGATGGTCATCAATGGTGATCAAGGTACAATCAGCCGCATTGACGTTTCAGATAGCGATATTCCTGCGGACACCGGTGTTAAAATCGGTACACCGTTTAGCGACCTTTACAGCAAAGCATTTGGCAATTGCCAAAAAGCCGATGGTGATGATCGTGCTGTCGAATGTAAAGCTGAAGGCAGTCAACATATTAGCTACCAGTTCAGCGGTGAATGGAGTGGTCCTGAAGGGTTAATGCCTTCGGACGATACCTTGAAAAACTGGAAAGTCAGTAAAATTATCTGGCGACGTTAATTTGCGTCTGAACAAACCGCTAATCACAAAAAACACGTAAAATAGCGCCCAACAATGCCACGGATTGCGTGGCATTATTATTTTCAGGAGGAACAATGTCTCAGGTTCAGAGTGGCATTTTGCCAGAACATTGCCGCGCGGCGATTTGGATCGAAGCCAACGTAAAAGGGGAAGTTGATGCCCTGCGTGCGGCCAGTAAAACATTTGCCGACAAATTGGCGACTTTTGAAGCGAAATTCCCGGACGCTCATCTTGGTGCAGTCGTTGCCTTTGGTAACAACACCTGGCGTGCTCTGAGCGGCGGCGTTGGTGCTGAAGAGCTGAAAGATTTTCCGGGCTACGGCAAAGGTCTTGCGCCGACCACTCAGTTCGATGTGTTAATCCACATTCTTTCTCTGCGTCATGACGTAAACTTTTCTGTCGCCCAGGCGGCGATGGAAGCCTTTGGTGACTGCATTGAAGTGAAAGAAGAGATCCACGGCTTCCGTTGGGTTGAAGAGCGTGACCTGAGCGGCTTTGTTGACGGCACAGAAAACCCGGCGGGTGAAGAGACGCGTCGCGAAGTGGCGGTTATCAAAGACGGCGTGGATGCAGGCGGCAGCTATGTGTTTGTGCAGCGTTGGGAGCACAACCTGAAGCAACTCAACCGTATGAGCGTTCACGATCAGGAGATGATGATCGGCCGTACCAAAGAAGCCAACGAAGAGATTGATGGCGACGAACGTCCGGAAACCTCTCACCTGACCCGTGTTGATCTGAAAGAAGATGGCAAAGGACTGAAGATTGTTCGCCAGAGCCTGCCGTACGGCACCGCCAGTGGCACTCACGGTCTGTACTTCTGCGCCTACTGTGCGCGTCTGCATAACATTGAGCAGCAATTGCTGAGCATGTTTGGCGATACCGATGGTAAGCGTGATGCGATGTTGCGTTTCACCAAACCGGTAACCGGCGGCTATTACTTCGCGCCGTCGCTGGACAAGCTGATGGCGCTGTAAGCGTTTCTGATTCGATGATTAAAGGCCAGCCAATAGCATTACTGACTGGCCTCAGATTGTTGACCAAGTGCGCGTTGTACACGCCGGATGCGGCTTGAACGCCTTATCCGGCCTACAAATCGTGATAATTCAATATATTGCAGGCTCCGCGTAGGCCTGATAAGCGTAGCGCATCAGGCAGTTTTGCGTTTGTCAGCAGTCGCAGGTCAGCCAGTAACACAACTGACTGGCCTTTTTATTACTTTTGCTTCAACGCCGCATACACCTGATCAACTACCCAACCATAAGTTGCAATCGGTAACTGACCGCTTTCGAACATATTGGGATTTTTTTGTGGATCGGCAACTGGCGAATGGGGCTTGTTGCTTAACATCACAATCGCCATATGATTCACCGGATCGATAACGGTTACCGTCCCGGTCCAGCCAGTGTGACCGTAGGTTTGCGGGCTTGCCAGCGTGCCAAACGTCGGCGTCATGGTGGCATTACCATTCACGCGCCAGCCAAGGCCAAAAGTGGCGTCTTCCTTTGAGCTGGTGGTGAACATCTTCACCGTTTCCGCACTGAACAGCTTCACATCGCCATAGCCACCGCCGTTCAGCATCGTTTGCATTAACACCGCAATATCACCGGTATTGGAAAACAAACCTGCGTGTCCGGAAACACCGCCCATCGAATAGAACGCTTTTTCATCGTGCACCTGACCCCAGAGAGTGGAGGTGCGGATATTCGGAAAGTGGATCACGCCATCGCGGGTATTGCCGTTCAGTTCCGTCGCGGCAATTTGCTGCGGTTTAAAGCCTTTCAGCAGCGGGTTAAATACCGTATGCGTCAGGCCGAGTGGCCGATAAATCGACTCTTCAACATAGCGGTCAAGCGGCTGGCCAGTAACTGACTCGACGATAAATCCAAGCAGCATATAATCGACATCACTGTAAATATGCTTGCTGCCGGGCTGATACTCCAGCGGCGTGCGCTTGATCATCTCCAGCGTCTGGCCTTTATCCTGGGAATATAACGCGCCCGCGACCGCTTTATTCGGATATTGTGGGTCCGCCGGGAAACCGCCGCTGTGATGCAGCAGATCAGAAATCCGCAGCGTGTTTTTGCCTTTGATGGTGTCATTTGGACTGTCGGCAAACCCTGGAATATATTTCGCAATCAGATCGTCGGGATGCAGTTTGCCTTCGCTCATCAGCTTTTGCAGAGCGAAGTTTGTGGCGTACATCTTGGTGTTTGAGGCCAGGTCATACAGCGTCCCGGTGGTGGCTTTTACAGGCTGCGCCATCAACACGCTGCCATCGTACTTTTTCGCCATCCCCCAGGCTTTGCGATACACAATCTGATTATCTTTAATAATCAGTAGGTTTACGCCGGGATAACCGGCATCAACTTGCTGGTTAATCCAGCGATCCATCTGGTTAAGCCGTTCGATATTGAACCCTGCTTTCTCTGGCGAACTTTCTGTCAGAACAGGGTATTTTGCGGCGCTGACGCTACAGCTGACAGCCAGCAGAGAAAGAAAGAGCATTGTCCGTTTCATAATCAGTCCAGATTGACGTTACGGCAGCCAAAGAGCGTGGTGAAAATAAACCCACTAACCCATGCCACCAGAATCCCACCTGCATATACCGCCATTGCCGGAAGGATACCTTGAGCGGAAGTCATCAGCGGCAGCGCCACCAGGCCAGACGGTCCGAAGGCGCTGTTTAAGCCCATTGGCAGACCCCACCAGGCTATCAGCCCGATAAACAAACCGCCCGCTGCGCCGCCTAAACAGGCGGTAACAAACGGTTTCATGCGGGGCAGGGTGACACCGTAAATCAGCGGTTCGCCAACACCCAGCAGACCGGGAATAATCGCCCCGCGTACCTGACTGCGTAATGCGCTATGCGGTTGCGCCCGCCAGTAGAGCGCCAGCGCCGCGCCCACCTGGCCCGCGCCCGCCATCGAAAGGATGGGAAATAAGCTGTTGAACCCCTGACTGTCCATTAAAGCCAGATAAACAGGAATGAAGCCCTGATGCACGCCAAACACCACGGCGATCAGGAACAGCCCGGCTAAAACCGCACAACCGAGCGGATTACTGTTCAGGTGCATAAACAGCCACGACATGCCTTCAAACAGCCAGCCTCCCAGCGGCATAATGATCAGGTACGCAAGCGTAGCGGTGATCAACAGAGTGATTAACGAGGTCAGCAGCATGTCGAGATCGTCCGGCATAAAGCGGCGCACCATGCCTTCAATGCGGGCGCAGGCCCAGGCGGCAATCAACACGCCGATAATATTGCCGCGCGGATCGATGGGCAGACCGAAGAAATCGTGAAATCCGGCGTAGTAACCAGTGGTGGCAGCAGGGTTATAACCGAGCAAAAAGAGCGCGGCGATAATTGCGCCATTGACGCCCGTGCCGCCGAACGCCTGGGCCGCGTTATAGCCCACCAGAATTACCAGGAAGGTGAACAAGCCTTTGCTGAACACCTTCATAAAATTCAGCGCGTCGGGCAGCGTTCCCTGAGCATCTGCCGGAACGTGCATCACCGTGGCGATTAGCGTCGCTATCCCCAGCAACAGACCCGCAGCAATAAAACCGGGGATCAGCGGCGTAAAGATGGTGGCGAATTTGGCGAGAAATTGTTGCACGCCGGAAGTTTGTCTGGCTTTTAACTGGCGTTTATTCTGGGCGGCGATCTCCGCGGCATCCTGCACGGGTGCTTCGCCCAGCAACTCGCTCATGGCTTTTGCGGCACGATGCGCTTTGCCCGGCCCAAAAACCACCTGCACCTGATCGCTGGTCAAAATGACGCCCTTTACGCCTTCCAGGGTTTTGATATCGGGATCAACCAGTGAACTGTCATGTACACCCAGACGCAGACGCGTCATACAGTTACCACAGCTGGCGATGTTTCCCGGGCCACCGACCCGGGTAAGAATGGTGTTCAGAAGTTCACTGCTGATCTCTTTAGCCATGGGTTATTCCTTTTCCAGAGCTTTGCGAATAAAGCCGCCGTGTTGATCCAGGCGTTTTTTAGCTTCTGCGGCATCGAGATTTTTCAGCACCATCACAATAGCCGTTTTACAGTGACGGTCGCAGGCAACCAATGCCGCTTCCGCTTGCTCAGCGCTACATCCGGTGGCGTTTTTGACGATATTGACCTGGCGTACATGCAGTTTTTCATTGGTGGCGACCACATCGACCATCAGGTTGCCGAACACTTTGCCTGACTTAATCATCAGACCGGTGGAGAGCATATTGAGCACCAGTTTCTGCGCCGTGCCGGCTTTCATTCGCGAAGAACCCGTGACCACTTCGGCCCCAACAATCGGCGTAATAGCAAACTCTGCGGTAGTTGAAACGGCGCTCCCCGGATTACAGGAAATTCCCACTGTGCGGCAACCGAGCTGGCGGGCGTATTCCAGTCCGGCAATCACATACGGCGTACGACCGCTGGCGGCAATACCGACCACCACATCCTGTGCCGTTAAATTAATATTTTTCAGATCGTTAACGCCGCCTTCCCGGCTATCTTCCGCGCCTTCCACCGCGTGCTGAATGGCATATTCGCCGCCAGCAATCAAACCAACCACCAGGCCCGGTTTCACGCCGTAGGTTGGCGGACATTCACTGGCATCAAGAATACCCAGACGACCAGAGGTCCCCGCACCGATGTAAATCAGACGGCCGCCGCCGCTCACCTGGGCGTGAATAACATCGATCGCCGCTGCAATATCCGGCAGTACGCGCTCAACGGCGAGTGGTACGGTTTTATCTTCATCGTTGATAATCCGGCACATTTCCAGCGTCGAAACGCGGTCAATTTCAGCCGAGGCGGCATTCGAGCCTTCGGTAATCATCTTTTCAAGTTGCATCAGTGGTGACCTTAGTATTCACAATCAAATAATTGCATATTGATGGAATCATATATCTCAATTTGCTAGTTTTAAAGGAATCATTGAGTCTGAAATCACAGAGTGTGAAGAGCGTCAAAGGGCAAAATCCGTGTGCTATGCTGCGCGCAGGATGTGGTGAGGGAGTGGAAGATGTTGTACCTGACAAAATTACGCAATGCAGAAAGTGACTTTACTGAAAATGAGCAAAAGATAGCCGACTTTCTGCAAGCCAGGGTGAGCGAACTGAAATCCGTTTCTTCACGAAATATGGCGAAACAGCTCGGTATTAGCCAGTCGAGTATTGTGAAGTTCGCTCAGAAACTCGGCGCGCAAGGGTTTACTGAATTGCGTATGGCGTTAATTGGCGAATACAGTGCCAGCCGGGAGAAAACGAATGCCACGGCACTGCACCTGCACAGTTCGATTACCAGTGATGATTCGCTGGAAGTGATCGCGCGCAAACTGAATCGCGAAAAAGAGCTGGCGCTGGAGCAAACCTGCGCGTTGCTCGATTACGCGCGGCTGCAAAAAATCATTGATGTCATCAGTAAAGCGCCATTTATTCAGATAACGGGCCTGGGCGGATCGGCGCTGGTGGGGCGCGATCTGTCGTTCAAACTGATGAAAATTGGCTATCGCGTGGCCTGCGAAGCCGACACGCACGTACAAGCCACCGTTTCCCAGGCGTTGAAAAAAGGCGATGTACAAATCGCTATCTCTTACAGCGGCAGTAAAAAAGAGATTGTCTTGTGCGCAGAAGCGGCACGAAAGCAGGGGGCAACGGTGATTGCCATTACTTCTCTGACTGACTCTCCGCTGCGGCGGCTGGCGCATTTCACGCTCGATACCGTTTCCGGCGAAACCGAATGGCGTAGCTCGTCGATGTCTACCCGCACGGCGCAAAATTCTGTTACCGATTTACTGTTTGTTGGCCTTGTGCAACTCAATGATGTCGAGTCATTGAAAATGATTGAGCGCAGCAGTGAGCTAACACAACGCCTGAAATGATGCATAAAGCAGCGACTGGATTGAGATTTTCCTGAATTAGTGAGCTGATACGCAGCAATATTTTGTTTATCCTGTATTTTCAGAGGGAATGGAGTGTAACGCTCTGTATTAACAAGGAGAGCATTAAAATGGGTAAACTCACGGGCAAGACAGCACTGATTACAGGCGCATTGCAGGGAATTGGCGAAGGAATTGCCAGAACTTTTGCACGTCATGGCGCGAATCTAATCTTGCTGGATATCTCCCCTGAGATCGAAAAGCTGGCGGACGAACTGTGTGGTCGTGGTCATCGCTGTACGGCGGTTGTCGCCGATGTGCGTGACCCGGCGTCGGTAGCCGCTGCTATCAAGCGCGCGAAGGAAAAAGAAGGGCGCATTGATATCCTGGTGAATAACGCAGGCGTTTGTCGCCTGGGCAGTTTCCTCGATATGAGCGATGACGATCGCGATTTCCATATTGATATCAATATTAAAGGCGTATGGAACGTCACAAAGGCGGTGCTGCCGGAGATGATTGCCCGCAAAGATGGCCGCATTGTGATGATGTCTTCAGTCACTGGCGATATGGTGGCCGATCCGGGCGAAACGGCGTATGCCTTAACGAAAGCGGCGATTGTTGGCCTGACTAAATCGCTGGCGGTGGAGTACGCGCAGTCTGGTATTCGCGTTAACGCCATCTGCCCGGGATACGTCCGCACGCCAATGGCGGAAAGCATTGCCCGCCAGTCGAACCCGGAAGATCCAGAATCGGTGCTGACTGAAATGGCAAAAGCAATCCCGATGCGTCGCCTCGCCGATCCGCTGGAAGTCGGCGAACTCGCGGCCTTCCTCGCATCCGATGAATCCAGCTATTTAACCGGTACACAGAATGTGATCGATGGCGGCAGCACGTTGCCGGAGACGGTTAGCGTCGGCATCTGATTCACCTCTGTTTCCTCCCTGCATGTGTGGGGAGGATTTCGTTTTGAACCCGGTTCTTATTCCCTTTTCAACTTCCAAATCACCAAACGGTATATAAAACCGTTACTCCTTTCATGCCCGTTATAAATATGATGGCTATTAGAAAGTCATTAAATATATAAGGGTGCGCAATGGCCGTTAACTTACTGAAAAAGAAATATCTCGCGCTGGTTGCTTCTCTGCTGCTGGCAGGCCATGTACAGGCAACAGAACTGCTGAACAGTTCTTATGACGTCTCCCGCGAGCTGTTTGCCGCCCTGAACCCGCCGTTTGAACAGCAATGGGCCAAAGATAACGGCGGCGACAAACTGACGATAAAACAATCTCATGCCGGGTCATCAAAACAGGCGCTGGCGATTTTACAGGGCTTAAAAGCAGACGTTGTCACTTATAACCAGGTGACCGACGTACAAATCCTGCACGACAAAGGCAAGCTGATCCCGGCGAACTGGCAGTCGCGCCTGCCGAATAATAGCTCGCCGTTCTACTCCACCATGGGCTTCCTGGTGCGTAAGGGTAACCCGAAGAATATCCACGACTGGAACGATCTGGTGCGCTCCGACGTGAAGCTGATTTTCCCGAACCCGAAAACCTCCGGTAACGCGCGTTACACCTATTTAGCCGCGTGGGGTGCAGCGGATAAAGCCGACGGTGGCGATAAAGCCAAAACCGAACAGTTTATGACTCAGTTCCTGAAAAACGTTGAAGTGTTCGATACCGGTGGTCGTGGCGCAACCACCACTTTTGCCGAGCGCGGCCTGGGCGATGTGCTGATTAGCTTCGAATCGGAAGTGAACAACATCCGTAAACAGTATGAAGCGCAGGGCTTTGAAGTGGTGATTCCGAAAACCAATATTCTGGCGGAATTCCCGGTGGCGTGGGTCGATAAAAATGTGCAGGCCAACGGTACGGAAAAAGCAGCAAAAGCCTACCTGAACTGGCTCTACAGCCCGCAGGCGCAAACCATCATCACCGACTATTACTACCGCGTAAATAACCCGGAAGTCATGGACAAACTGAAAGACAAATTCCCGCAGACCGAATTGTTCCGCGTGGAAGACAAATTTGGCTCCTGGCCGGAAGTGATGAAAACTCACTTCACCAGCGGCGGCGAGTTAGACAAGCTGTTAGCGGCGGGGCGTAACTGATGTTTGCTGTCTCCTCCAGACGCGTGCTGCCGGGCTTTACCTTAAGCCTCGGCACCAGTCTGCTGTTTGTGTGCCTGATTTTGCTGCTGCCGCTCTCCGCGCTGGTGATGCAGCTCTCTGAGATGAGCTGGGCGCAGTACTGGGAGGTGATCACCAACCCGCAGGTGGTCGCGGCCTACAAAGTGACGCTGCTGTCGGCGTTTGTGGCATCGATTTTTAACGGCGTTTTCGGCCTGCTGATGGCGTGGATCTTAACCCGCTATCGCTTTCCGGGCCGCACGCTGCTTGATGCGCTGATGGATTTACCCTTTGCGCTGCCAACGGCAGTGGCCGGTTTAACGCTGGCCTCGCTCTTTTCCGTGAACGGTTTTTACGGTGAATGGCTGGCGAAGTTTGATATCAAAGTCACCTACACCTGGCTGGGGATTGCGGTGGCGATGGCCTTTACCAGCATTCCGTTTGTGGTGCGTACCGTGCAGCCGGTGCTGGAAGAGTTAGGCCCGGAATATGAAGAAGCGGCAGAAACGCTCGGCGCAACGCGCTGGCAGAGTTTCTGCAAAGTGGTGCTGCCGGAGCTTTCTCCGGCGCTGGTGGCAGGCGTGGCGCTGTCGTTTACCCGTAGTCTTGGTGAGTTTGGCGCGGTGATATTTATCGCCGGGAACATCGCCTGGAAGACGGAAGTGACGTCGCTGATGATTTTTGTTCGCTTACAGGAGTTTGATTACCCGGCGGCGAGCGCGATTGCCTCGGTGATCCTCGCGGCATCCCTGCTGCTGCTGTTCTCAATTAACACTCTGCAAAGTCGCTTTGGTCGGCGTGTGGTAGGTCATTAATGGCGGAAGTGACACAGTTGAAGCGTTATGACGCGCGCCCGATTAACTGGGGCAAATGGTTTCTGATTGGCATCGGGATGCTGGTTTCGGCGTTCATCCTGCTGGTGCCGATGATTTACATCTTCGTACAGGCATTCAGCAAAGGGTTGATGCCGGTTTTACAGAATCTGGCCGATCCAGACATGCTGCACGCCATCTGGCTAACGGTGATGATTGCGCTGATCGCCGTGCCGGTGAACCTGGTGTTCGGCATCCTGCTGGCCTGGCTGGTGACACGTTTTGATTTTCCTGGGCGTCAGTTGCTGCTGACGCTGCTGGATATCCCGTTTGCCGTCTCTCCGGTGGTCGCAGGCCTGGTATATCTGCTGTTCTACGGCTCTAACGGCCCGCTGGGCGGCTGGCTTGATGAACATAATCTGCAAATTATGTTCTCCTGGCCGGGAATGGTGCTGGTCACCATCTTCGTCACCTGTCCGTTTGTGGTGCGCGAACTGGTGCCGGTGATGTTAAGCCAGGGCAGCCAGGAAGACGAAGCGGCGATTTTGCTTGGCGCGTCTGGCTGGCAAATGTTCCGCCGCGTCACATTGCCGAATATTCGCTGGGCGCTGCTTTATGGCGTGGTGCTGACCAACGCCCGCGCGATTGGCGAGTTTGGCGCGGTATCGGTGGTTTCCGGCTCGATTCGCGGCGAAACCCTGTCGCTGCCGTTACAGATTGAATTGCTGGAGCAGGACTACAACACCGTCGGCTCCTTTACCGCCGCCGCGTTGTTGACGCTGATGGCGATTATCACCCTGTTTTTAAAGAGTATGTTGCAGTGGCGCCTGGAAAATCAGGAAAAACGTGCGCAGCAGGAGGAACATCATGAGCATTGAGATTGCCAATATTAAGAAGTCTTTTGGTCGCACCCAGGTGCTGAACGATATCTCACTGGATATTCCTTCTGGTCAGATGGTCGCGTTGCTGGGGCCGTCCGGCTCCGGGAAAACTACGCTGCTGCGCATTATTGCCGGGCTGGAGCATCAAACCAGCGGGCATATTCGCTTCCACGGTACCGACGTCAGCCGCCTGCACGCGCGCGATCGTAAAGTCGGTTTCGTGTTTCAGCATTACGCGCTGTTCCGCCATATGACGGTGTTCGACAATATCGCTTTCGGCCTGACGGTGCTGCCGCGTCGCGAGCGCCCGAATGCCGCAGCCATCAAAGCGAAAGTGACAAAATTGCTGGAGATGGTCCAGCTTGCGCATCTGGCGGATCGTTATCCGGCGCAGCTTTCCGGCGGCCAGAAACAGCGTGTGGCACTGGCGCGCGCGCTGGCTGTGGAACCGCAAATTCTGCTGCTCGATGAACCGTTTGGCGCGCTGGATGCGCAGGTGCGTAAAGAGCTGCGTCGCTGGCTGCGTCAACTGCATGAAGAGCTGAAATTCACCAGTGTGTTCGTTACCCACGACCAGGAAGAGGCGATGGAAGTCGCCAACCGCGTGGTGGTGATGAGTCAGGGCAATATCGAACAGGCCGATGAACCGGATCAGGTATGGCGCGAACCGGCGACCCGTTTTGTGCTCGAATTTATGGGCGAAGTAAACCGCCTGCAGGGAACCATTCGCGGCGGGCAGTTCCACGTTGGTGCACATCGCTGGCCGCTGGGGTATACACCTGCGTATCAGGGGCCGGTGGATCTCTTCCTGCGCCCGTGGGAAGTGGATATCAGCCGCCGCACCAGCCTTGAATCGCCACTGCCGGTCCAGGTGCTGGAAGCCAGCCCGAAAGGCCACTACACCCAATTAGTCGTGCAGCCGCTGGGGTGGTACAACGAACCGCTGACGGTCGTGATGCATGGCGACGATGCCCCGCAGCGTGGCGAGCGTTTATTCGTTGGTCTGCAACATGCGCGGCTGTATAACGGCGACGAGCGTATTGAAACCCGCGATGAGGAACTTGCTCTCGCACAAAGCGCCTGATAGGTTGAGTGAATGTTAAACGCCCGGAGGCGCTTCCCGCGATCCGGGCTTTTTAATGGCAAGGTTTGTAACCTGTAGGCCTGATAAGACGCGTAAGCGTCGCATCAGGCAACACCACGTATGGACAGAGATCGTGAGTACATTAGAACAAACAATTGGCAATACGCCTCTGGTGAAGTTGCAGCGAATGGGGCCGGATAACGGCAGTGAAGTGTGGTTAAAACTGGAAGGCAATAACCCGGCAGGCTCGGTGAAAGATCGTGCGGCGCTATCGATGATCGCCGAGGCGGAAAAGCGCGGGGAAATTAAACCGGGCGACGTGCTGATTGAAGCCACCAGTGGCAATACTGGCATTGCGCTGGCAATGATTGCCGCGCTAAAAGGCTATCGCATGAAATTGCTGATGCCGGACAACATGAGCCAGGAACGCCGTGCGGCGATGCGTGCTTATGGTGCGGAACTGATTCTTGTCACCAAAGAGCAGGGCATGGAAGGGGCGCGCGATCTGGCGCTTGAAATGGCCAATCGTGGTGAAGGAAAGCTGCTCGATCAGTTCAATAATCCCGATAACCCTTACGCCCATTACACCACTACCGGGCCGGAAATCTGGCAGCAAACTGGCGGGCGCATTACCCATTTTGTCTCCAGCATGGGGACGACCGGCACTATCACCGGCGTTTCACGCTTTATGCGCGAACAATCCAAACCGGTGACCATTGTTGGCCTGCAGCCGGAAGAGGGCAGTAGCATTCCCGGCATTCGCCGCTGGCCTGCGGAATATCTGCCAGGCATCTTTAACGCATCGTTGGTGGATGAGGTGCTGGATATTCATCAGCGCGATGCAGAAAACACCATGCGCGAACTGGCAGTGCGGGAAGGAATATTCTGTGGCGTCAGCTCCGGCGGCGCGGTTGCTGGCGCGATACGCGTGGCAAAAGCTAACCCTGGCGCGGTGGTGGTGGCGATCATCTGCGATCGCGGCGATCGCTACCTTTCTACCGGGGTGTTTGGGGAAGAGCATTTTAGCCAGGGGGCGGGGATTTAAAATTATTGCGCAGGCACCGTTTTATCCGTCTGCGCAATCAGCGCATGTAAAAAAGGTTGCGCATTTTCATCGCTCTTACCGGGCATCTTCACGATGTAAGGCTTACCGGTAATCGATGATGACGAAGCCACCTTATCAATAAACTGCTCGGCGGTATCAATGCGGTTGCGTGTGTTGCCGAGCTTCAACTTCAGATGCGAAACTGCTTCATCGCAGGTATGTTCATCACCGTTGCGCACAAATATCAAATCCCTTTTCTGTGCTAATCCATCCAGCATGGCGTTGATGCGGGCTTCTTCGTGGGCAGTTAACTTCGCGTAAGCGGGGAGTGTCATTAGCAGCGTAATGACCAGACAAATGATTTTCTTCACTGAATTACCATATCCTTGTTTTGGGATAGCCGATTTGACTGCCAAAATCAGGTAAAGTTTCGGTTGGGATGCGATGAGGATCATCGGCAAGGAGAAAAATTAAATGAGTAGTTTGTTGTTGTTTAACGATAAGGGCAGAGCGTTGCAGGCGGATATTGTCGCTGTGCAGTCGCAGGTGGTGTATGGCAGCGTAGGCAACAGCATTGCCGTGCCTGCTATTAAACAGAACGGCCTGAATGTCTTTGCCGTGCCGACCGTGTTGCTCAGCAATACGCCACATTATGATACGTTCTACGGTGGTGCGATTCCTGACGAATGGTTTAGCGGCTATTTACGTGCACTACAGGAGCGTGATGCGCTGCGCCAGCTGCGCGCTGTCACCACCGGTTATATGGGAACCGCGTCGCAAATCAAAATACTTGCCGAGTGGCTGACTGTATTACGCGAAAATCATCCTGACTTATTGATTATGGTCGATCCGGTCATTGGCGATATTGATAGCGGTATCTACGTCAAACCTGATCTTCCGGAGGCGTATCGGCAATATTTGTTGCCACTGGCGCAGGGAATTACGCCAAATATCTTTGAGTTGGAAATCCTGACCGGTAAAAACTGCCGCGATCTCGACAGCGCCATTGCCGCAGCAAAAAGTTTGCTTTCAGACACATTAAAATGGGTGGTTATTACCAGCGCCTCTGGTAACGAAGAAAATCAGGAGATGCAGGTGGTGGTGGTCAGTGCCGACAGCGTGAATGTCATTTCCCATTCTCGGGTAAAAACCGATCTGAAAGGTACAGGCGATCTGTTTTGTGCCCAGCTTATCAGTGGATTGTTGAAAGGTAAGGGATTAACTGACGCGGTACATAGCGCAGGCTTACGCGTGCTGGAGGTGATGCGCTACACCCAGCAACATGAGAGCGATGAATTGATTTTGCCGCCGTTGGCGGAAGCATAAAAAATGGCGCCGATTGGCGCCATTTTTCACTGCGGCAAGAATTACTTCTTGATGCGAATAACCGGAGTTTCACCCACAGTCACGCTACCGGACAGTTTGATCAGTTCTTTGATTTCGTCCATGTTGGAGATAACAACCGGAGTCAGGGTAGACTTGGCTTTCTCTTCCAGCAGCGGGAGATCGAATTCAATCACAGTATCGCCAACTTTCACGCGCTGACCTTCTTCAGCAATACGCTTGAAGCCTTCGCCTTTCAGTTCAACAGTGTCGATACCGAAGTGAACGAACAACTCAACGCCGCTATCAGATTCGATGGAGAACGCGTGGTTGGTTTCAAAGATTTTACCAATGGTGCCGTCAACCGGAGCGACCATTTTGTTACCAGTTGGTTTGATAGCAATACCATCACCAACGATTTTTTCCGCAAAAACGACATCCGGCACGTCTTCGATATTGACGATCTCGCCAGAGAGCGGAGCAATGATCTCAATAGTTCCAGTATCCTTCTTGTCGTCGGAAACCAGAGATTTCAGTTTATCGAACAAACCCATGATCTTCTCCTAAGCAGTAAATTGGGCCGCATCTCGTGGATTAGCAGATTGTTTTTTCTTCAATGAACTTGTTAACCAGCGTCATTAACTCGTCCGTTGTCGGTTGAGCAAGAGCCTGCTCTGCTAACACCTTCGCATCTTCGAAGTTCGTGTTACGGATAATCTTCTTAATGCGCGGGATAGAAATGGCGCTCATAGAGAATTCGTCCAGACCCATCCCCAGCAACAGAAGTGTAGCACGTTCATCGCCAGCAAGCTCACCACACATACCTGTCCATTTGCCTTCAGCATGAGAAGCATCAATAACTTGCTTGATCAAGTTCAGCACGGACGGTGACATTGGCTGGTAAAGGTGTGAAATCATATCATTACCACGGTCAACTGCCAGAGTGTACTGCGTTAAATCATTGGTGCCGATACTAAAGAAATCAACTTCTTTGGCTAAATGACGCGCAATTGTCGCGGCAGCCGGTGTTTCCACCATTACGCCAATTTCAATTGACTCGTCAAACGCTTTACCTTCGTCGCGCAGTTCCTGTTTGTAGATTTCGATCTCTTTGCGCAGTGCACGCACTTCTTCAACAGAGATGATCATCGGGAACATGATGCGCAATTTACCGAAAGCAGAGGCACGCAGGATAGCGCGAAGCTGATCGCGCAGGATCTCTTTACGATCCATCGCGATACGGATAGCGCGCCAGCCGAGGAACGGGTTCTCTTCTTTCGGGAAGTTCATGTACGGCAGCTCTTTATCGCCGCCAATGTCCATGGTACGAACAATAACTGCCTGTGAGCCACACGCTTCAGCCACCGCTTTGTAAGCCGCAAACTGTTCTTCTTCGGTTGGCAGCGCGTCACGGTCCATGAACAGGAATTCGGTACGATACAGACCAACGCCTTCAGCGCCGTTACGCTCTGCACCTTCAACGTCACGAACAGTACCGATGTTAGCGCACACTTCGACCTGGTGACCGTCCAGCGTAATTGCTGGCAGATCTTTCAGTTTAGCAAGCTCTGCTTTTTCAGAAGCAACTTGCTCCTGAACGGCGCGCAGTTTATCAATAACTTCATTGGTTGGATTGACGTAAACCTGATTGTTTACGGCATCCAGAATCAGATAGTCGTCGTTTTTCACCTGAGAGGTGACGCTACCGGTACCCACGATGGCTGGCAGTTCCAGAGAACGCGCCATGATAGAGGTGTGGGAAGTCCGGCCACCCGCGTCGGTGATGAAACCCAGCACCTTCTTCAGGTTTAGCTGTGCGGTTTCAGACGGCGTCAGGTCAGCGGCAACCAGGATTACTTCATCCTGAATGGCGCTCAGGTCGATGATCTTCAGCCCAAGGATGTTGCGCAGCAGGCGCTTACCGATATCACGTACGTCAGCCGCACGCTCTTTCAGGTATTCGTCATCCAGTTCTTCCAGGGCAGAAGCCTGACCTTCGATAACTTCATGAGCAGCTGCATCAGCGGTCATGTGCTTATCTTTAATCAGGGCTATGATTTCCTGCTCCAGCTCCTCATCTTCGAGCAACATAATATGCCCTTCGAAGATGGCTTCTTTTTCTTCACCGAACGTTTCACCAGCTTTCGTTTTGATCGTTTCCAGCTGGGCAGATGCCTTGGCACGACCGCTCAGAAAACGTTCAACTTCCTGATCAACCTGGTCGGCAGAAATTTTTTTCCGGTCAATGACGATTTCGTCTTCTTTCAAAAGCAGAGCTTTACCGAAAGCGATACCCGGGGATGCTAAAATGCCTGAAATCATAACCCTACCTTACTTGTGACTGATTTTTAAAAGAACCCGGGAAATTACTCGAGTTCCGCCATCAGTTTAACCAGATGTTCAACCGCTTTTTGCTCGTCTTCGCCTTCTGCAGAGATAGTCACAACGGTGCCTTGAGTCAGGCCCAGAGTCTGCAGTTTGAACAGGCTTTTGGCGCTGGCGCTTTTGCCGTTAGAAGTCACAGTAATTTCAGAAGTGAAGCCCTTAGCTTCTTTTACAAACTGGGCAGCAGGGCGGGTGTGCAGACCGTTCGGAGCGGTAATGGTAACTTCTTGCTGGAACATTGTATTTCCCCAACTTATAGGTTTAGTGTTGTGGAACTAAAGTCTAGCCTGGCGGTTCGACTTTAGCCTGTATTGTTAGCGCCAGTTTTAACAGACGCGACGCACGAAGTGCTCTATACAGTCCATTGCTGGCGGATGTTGGCCGCTGACGTTTCGTTCATCATTAAACATTATGCCGCTAAAGGAAGACTTGAACCAAATCATAAAATCGATTCAGCTAAGGCTTTTCCTGTAACGATTAATTTCGCGCATCAAAATAATTAGTCAGGTTAAATACCAGTTCCGACAAGTTGAATCAATGCCAGGAGGGTTGAAAGTTTGAAGCAGGCCACAAAAAAGCACCTGAAAAGGTGCTTTTTTACGCATTTTTAACAAGCTGGCATTACTGTTGCAGTTCTTTCTCAGTAAAGAGATCGGCAAACAGTGCAGTGCTTAAATAACGCTCACCCGATGATGGTAGAATAACCACAATATTCTTATTGGTAAAGCTTTCATCTTCTTGTAGTTTCAACGCTGCAGCAACAGCCGCGCCGGAAGAGATCCCGGCAAGAATGCCTTCTTCTTCCATCAGGCGACGCGCAGTAGAGATGGCTTCTTCATTGGTGATGCCAATAACTTTGTCGACCAGTTTGAGATCAAGGTTAGCCGGGATAAAGCCAGCACCGATGCCCTGGATTTTATGCGGCCCGGGTTTGATTTCTTCACCTGCCAGCGCCTGGGCGATAACAGGAGAGTCGGTTGGTTCAACGGCGACAGAGATGAGGTCAGTCTTGCCTTTGGTGCCTTTAATGTAGCGGCTGACGCCGGTCAGCGTACCGCCAGTGCCGACACCAGCAATAAACACATCGACCTGACCGTCAGTATCTTCCCAGATCTCCGGGCCGGTGGTTTTTTCATGAATTTCCGGGTTTGCCGGATTGCTGAATTGTTGCAGCAGCAAGTATTTTTCTGGATTGCTGGCAACAATTTCCTCCGCTTTTTGAATCGCACCTTTCATGCCTTTAGCACCTTCGGTCAGCACCAGGTTTGCACCTAACGCTTTGAGCAGCTTGCGGCGTTCAATACTCATGGTTTCCGGCATGGTCAGAGTGAGTTTATAACCGCGAGCGGCAGCCACATACGCCAGTGCAATCCCGGTATTGCCACTGGTTGGCTCCACCAACTCAACGCCCGGCTTCAGTACGCCGCGCTTTTCGGCATCCCAAATCATATTGGCACCGATACGGCACTTAACGCTGAAGCTGGGGTTTCGGGATTCCACCTTCGCCAGAATACGTCCGTTACCGATGCGATTCAGGCGAACCAGCGGTGTGTGACCGATAGTCAGCGAGTTATCTTCAAAAATCTTACTCATGGCCTGTCCTTAACTGTATGAAATTGGGATACAACAGGTAGCATACCCGCTCAGAGAATATGCGGAAGTAAGGATTTAGCATATCTATATGCAGAAGGGAAATAATGGCTCGCAAGATGGAATAAGGGGTGGCATAAGCCACCCCTGTTCCACACATAATGTTTACAAAATAATCGGTAAATTGTTACCGCCATAATGCATGTTTAGCGCGGTAGCAATCGACCCACATCGCCGTCGCACCACAAACGGCCACCGGCATGATGAACAGGTTGAGTACCGGGATCATCGTGAACAAGCTGGTTAAAGCACCAAACTGCATATTAGTGATTTTGCGCGTGCGCAGGGCAGTGCGCATCTCTTTGAATGGCACTTTGTGGTTATCGAACGGATAGTCGCAGTACTGGATGGCTAACATCCAGGCGCTGAACAGGAACCACAGCACCGGTGCGACGGTTTGCCCAATGCCAGGGATGAAGTAAAGGATCAGCAATACAATCGCGCGCGGCAGATACCAGGCAAACTTTTGCCATTCACGTTTCATAATCCGCGGCACATCTTTCATGATGCCGAAGATACCGGTATCCGGTGGCGTAGCGCCAGTCAGTCTTGCTTCCAGTTGTTCAGCCAACAAACCGTTAAATGGTGCGGCAATCCAGTTGGCGATGGTGGAGAAAAAATAGCCAAAAACCAGTAGCACGGAGATAACCGCTACAGGCCACAGCAAATAGCTCAACCATTGCAGCCAGTCAGGTACGTGACTCATTAACGACGGGATCCAAACATCCAGCTGGCTAAAGAGCCACCAGAACGCGCCTCCCATCAACAAGATATTGATCAACAGCGGTAAGATGACAAAACGGCGAATCCCAGGTTGCGAGACGAGCTTCCAGCCTTGCGCAAAATAGTAAAAACCGCTGCGTGAGGCAGATGTGAATGTTGAAACCATAATCAGGATATGCTCCTTTTGACCAATCCCAGGAAAGTTCTGCGTATTTTACCGGGTATTTGCGCAATGGACAGTTAGGATATGTTCGAAAAACCAGCAAAAAGCACGATTTCATCTATCTTTGTGCTGTGAAAGTTAATAGTGCACTTGCACTTGAGGTAATCGACAAATACTCTTAGTGAGTAAATGTTTGCCGTGGTGGCAAGGTGTTAGAACAACAGAGAATATAATGATGCAGGATTTGCGTCTGATATTAATCATTGTTGGCGCGATCGCCATAATCGCTTTACTGGTACATGGTTTCTGGACCAGCCGTAAAGAACGATCTTCTATGTTTCGCGATCGGCCACTAAAACGAATGAAGTCAAAACGTGACGACGATTCTTATGACGAGGATGTCGAAGATGATGAGGGCGTTGGTGAGGTTCGTGTTCACCGCGTAAATCATGCCCCGGCTAACGCCCAGGAGCATGAGGCTGCTCGTCCGTCGCCGCAACACCAGTACCAACCGCCTTATGCGTCTGCGCAACCGCGTCAACCGGTTCAGCAGCCGCCTGAAGCGCAGGTACCGCCGCAACATGCTCCGCATTCAGCGCAGCCTGTTCAGCAACCGCAGCCAGTGCAACAACCGCAGCCAGTACAGCAGCCGGCTTATCCGCCGCAGCCTGAACAGCCGGTTGCTTCGCAGGTGCCTCCAGCTCCGCAGCCTACTTTCCAGACCGCGGAACCTGTAGCGGCACCGCAGCCTGAACCTGTAGCTGAACCAGCGCCTGTGATGGATAAGCCGAAGCGCAAAGAAGCGGTGATCATCATGAACGTCGCTGCGCATCACGGTAGCGAGCTGAACGGCGAACTGCTTCTTAATAGCATTCAACAGGCGGGCTTTATCTTTGGCGATATGAATATTTATCATCGCCATCTTAGCCCGGATGGCAGCGGCCCGGCGTTATTCAGCCTGGCGAATATGGTGAAACCGGGAACCTTTGATCCTGAAATGAAGGATTTCACAACGCCGGGTGTCACTATCTTCATGCAGGTGCCGTCTTACGGTGATGAACTGCAAAACTTCAAGCTGATGCTGCAATCTGCGCAGCATATTGCCGATGAAGTAGGCGGCGTAGTGCTTGACGATCAGCGCCGTATGATGACTCCGCAGAAACTGCGCGAGTATCAGGACATCATCCGCGAAGTCAAAGACGCCAACGCCTGATACACTTAGGGCAAATTAACTTCTTTTCGAACCCCCGCTTGTCGGGGGTTTTTAGCATTGATGGTGCGATATGGAATCAATCGAACGACAACTGACAGAACTGCGAACGACGCTTCGCCACCATGAATATCTTTATCATGTGATGGATGCGCCGGAAATTCCCGACGCTGAATACGACAGGCTGATGCGCGAGTTGCGTGAGCTGGAAGCCAAACATCCAGAGCTGATTACCCCTGATTCACCTACCCAACGTGTAGGTGCTGCGCCGCTGGCAGCCTTTAGCCAGATCCGTCATGAAGTGCCAATGCTGTCCCTGGATAACGTATTTGATGAAGAGAGTTTTCTCGCTTTCAACAAACGCGTACAGGATCGTCTGAAAAGCAACGAAAAAGTGACCTGGTGCTGCGAGTTAAAGCTCGATGGGCTTGCCGTCAGCATTCTGTATGAGAATGGTGTATTGGTAAGCGCTGCGACCCGTGGCGATGGCACCACCGGGGAAGACATCACGTCTAACGTGCGTACCATTCGCGCCATTCCGCTGAAACTGCATGGTGAGAATATTCCAGCACGTCTGGAAGTGCGTGGTGAAGTGTTCCTGCCGCAGGCGGGCTTTGAGAAGATTAACGAAGAGGCGCGACGCACGGGCGGAAAAGTGTTTGCTAACCCACGTAATGCGGCGGCAGGTTCTCTGCGCCAGCTTGATCCGCGTATCACTGCGAAGCGACCGCTTACTTTCTTCTGCTATGGCGTTGGCGTACTGGAAGGTGGCGAATTGCCGGACACTCATCTGGGCCGCTTAATGCAGTTTAAAGCGTGGGGATTACCAGTCAGCGATCGGGTAACGCTTTGCGAATCAGCAGAAGATGTGTTGGCGTTTTACCACAAAGTGGAAGAAGACCGCCCGACGCTGGGCTTTGATATTGACGGTGTAGTCATTAAGGTCAACTCGTTGGCGCAGCAGGAGCAACTTGGCTTTGTTTCCCGCGCCCCGCGCTGGGCTGTTGCGTTTAAATTTCCGGCGCAGGAACAAATGACTTTTGTGCGTGATGTAGAGTTTCAGGTTGGGCGTACAGGTGCAATTACGCCCGTTGCGCGTCTGGAGCCTGTCCATGTTGCAGGCGTGCTGGTGAGCAACGCCACACTGCATAACGCCGACGAAATTGAACGTCTCGGTTTACGCATTGGCGATAAAGTGGTGATTCGCCGCGCAGGTGACGTGATCCCACAAGTGGTTAACGTCGTGCTTTCTGAACGCCCGGAAGATACCCGTGAGGTTGTATTCCCGACGCATTGTCCGGTATGTGGTTCTGACGTGGAACGTGTAGAAGGCGAAGCCGTGGCCCGCTGTACTGGTGGCCTGATTTGCGGTGCTCAACGTAAAGAATCGCTGAAACACTTTGTTTCCCGTCGTGCGATGGACGTTGATGGCATGGGTGACAAAATTATCGACCAGCTGGTTGAAAAAGAATACGTCCACACTCCGGCGGACCTGTTCAAACTCACCGCAGGCAAACTTACCGGGCTGGAGCGAATGGGGCCGAAATCGGCACAAAATGTGGTTAACGCGCTGGAAAAAGCGAAAGAAACCACCTTTGCCCGCTTCCTCTATGCCCTTGGCATCCGTGAAGTCGGTGAGGCTACCGCAGCAGGTCTGGCGGCATATTTTGGTACGCTGGAAGCGCTGGAATCAGCCTCGATTGAAGAGCTGCAAAAAGTGCCAGACGTCGGGATCGTGGTGGCATCTCATGTTCACAACTTCTTTGCCGAAGAAAGCAACCGCAATGTCATCAGTGAGCTGTTGGCGGAAGGCGTTCACTGGCCTGCGCCGGTGGTGATTAACGCGGAAGAGATCGACAGCCCGTTTGCCGGTAAAACTGTGGTGCTCACCGGTAGCTTAAGTCAGATGTCGCGTGATGACGCTAAAGCTCGACTGGTCGAACTGGGCGCGAAAGTGGCGGGCAGCGTGTCGAAGAAAACCGATCTGGTGATTGCCGGAGAAGCTGCAGGCTCTAAACTGGCGAAGGCGCAGGAACTGGGCATTGAAGTCATCGACGAAGCGGAAATGCTGCGTTTGCTGGGGAGCTGAGGTGGAGAAAGAGCAGCTGATTGAAATTGCCAATACGGTGATGCCGTTTGGCAAGTACAAAGGGCGTCGCTTAATTGACCTGCCGGAAGAGTATCTGCTGTGGTTTGCCCGCAAAGATGAGTTTCCGGCAGGCAAACTTGGTGAGTTAATGCAAATCACGTTGCTGATTAAAACCGAGGGGCTGACGCAACTGGTCCAGCCCCTGAAACGTCCGCTTTAAACTTTTCCGGCGCTGCTTTCCTGCTGCGCCTGCAGTTGCTCGGTCTGGCGCTTATAACGACGCGCCAGTACCGCGCAAACCATCAGTTGGATCTGATGGAAAATCATCAACGGCAGTACCATCATACCGATCACCGATGTGGGGAACAGAATGTTCGCCATCGGAATACCATTCGCCAGACTCTTTTTCGAGCCACAGAAGACGATAGTGATTTCATCCGCCTTATTGAAACCCAGTCGACGCGCCATAAAGACGTTAATCACAATCACAATAGCCAGCAATACGCAGCTAACTACCACAATAAACAGCAGCGAACCCCAACCGACTTTGTGCCAGATGCCGTTAACGACGGCTTCGCTGAATGCCGTATAAACGACCAAAAGAATGGATGTCTGGTCGGTTTTTGCTATCCACTTTTTATTGCGTGCTACCCAGTTACCAATCCACGGGCGAGAAAGATGTCCCAGCACGAACGGCAGCAGTAGTTGCAACATAATCTTACCGACCTGTTCCAGACTGCCTTCTGCTCCGTGGATATTCATTACCAGACCGACCAGCAACGGCGAAAGGAAAATCCCCAGCAGGCTGGATGCCGACGCAGAACAAACCGCCGCCGCGACATTGCCGCCCGCCATTGAAGTAAAGGCGATTGCAGACTGCACGGTAGCCGGGAGAATGCACAAATAGAGAAAACCGGAATAGAGCATCGGATCGACATTTACCGGTTTCCACCAGGCAAACAGTACGCCCAGAATCGGAAACAGTACGAAGGTGCTGCACATTACCCACAAATGCAATCGCCAGTGACTACCGCCAGCAATTATCGCCTCACGCGACAGCTTCGCACCGTGCATAAAGAACAACAGGGCAATAGCTGCCGTGGTCAGATTTTCAAAGAAGGGGACAAAACCGCCTCTGGCCGGAAAGAAAGAAGCCAGCAATACCACCGTGATCAGGGTTAAAGTGAAAGGATCGAGGATACGAAAAAGTTTCATAAAGACTCCAGATGACCGATGCTTTCATTGTGCGTTGTTCTGATTGATAAATAAAACTGAATTGCTTATCAATTTGTGCGTGGTAATGGGAAGTCAGGGGGGAGCTTCGCCTGGTTGGCAAATAGGGGCCGTTAACTGAGGGAACTATGTGACAGCCGAAAAAATCACAGAAGGTTATTACTACTGATGTACATAGCAGTTTTAGCATGATCAGCGCTGGTTTTAGAACGGGTATTATATTGAATAAAGAATGTCACCCGGAGAGAGCGTTTCACTCACTTTATTATTAACGGTGCGGTAAAACTATGAGGGCAGACTCAGGTTTAATAACAGGAACTGCCTTTTAATTGTATATTTCACGCGAACAATAAATATCATGAATGTGATTGCCTCATATATTTTCGATGTGATTGTTTAGTGTTGCTGTTACTGGGTTAGTGGTTTATCTAAAAACTCATGATCATTACGCAATAATAGGGTGGCTTTCTTAATGTTTTCAGAATCGATATCAAATCGCAATTGATCATTACAATAAAAGATATTGGTAAATTTGATGTGTTTCAGGATATTTAAAGGGGAGGCTCAAATCGAAGGGGACGACGGTGAATCTAAAACTACAGTTAAAATTTCTTTCATTTCTGCAATTCTTTTTGTGGGGAAGTTGGCTAAACACATTTGGTTCTTATATGTTTATTACGCTGCGCTTCAAAGGAGAAGATATTGGTGCAGTCTACAGTACATTGGGTATTGCAGCGGTGATAACGTCAACACTATTTGGCATTGTGGCAGATAAATGGATTAGCGCTAAATGGATTTATGCCGCTTGTCACTTTTTTGGCGCGGTAACATTATTTATCGCGGCATCTGTTACAACACCTTCGGCAATGTTCATTGTCATTTTACTTAACTCTCTCGTTTATATGCCAACGCTTGGCTTGAGTAATACGATTTCCTATTACCGTATACAAAATGCGGGTATGGATATTGTGACTGAGTTTCCACCAATACGCATCTGGGGAACGATCGGATTTATTGTTGCGATGTGGGCAGTAAGTCTGGCTGGTTTTGAATTAAGTCATATGCAATTGTATATCGGAGCGGCGGCTTCATTAGGGTTAAGTCTGTTTACGTTGACATTACCCGTTGTACCGGTGGCTAAATCTAACCAGGCCCAAGGAATAATAGACGTTCTCGGGCTGCGTGCATTTGCACTGTTCAAAAATAGCAAAATGGCTATTTTCTTTATCTTTGCCATGCTGCTTGGGGCAGAATTACAGATTACCGGAATGTTTGGAAATACTTTTCTCCACAGCTTCGAGAGTGTTCCAGAGTTTGCCAATAGTTTTGTTGTCACCCATGCTTCTATTTTGTTATCGATTTCTCAGATATCCGAAGTTTGTTTCATTCTTG
The DNA here is from genome assembly GCF_005781135.1 of Escherichia sp. E3659. Classification (NCBI taxonomy): domain Bacteria; kingdom Pseudomonadati; phylum Pseudomonadota; class Gammaproteobacteria; order Enterobacterales; family Enterobacteriaceae; genus Escherichia; species Escherichia sp. E3659. The sequence goes on from NZ_VATQ01000009.1 coordinate 191,598, forward strand.
CTATTCCCTTTTTTCTGAAAAAATATGGTATTAAAAATGTCATGCTGATGAGCATGATTGCCTGGATGCTGCGCTTTGGTTTATTCGCTTATGGCGATCCTTCATTCGGCGGTACTATTCTGTTAATTCTTTCGATGATTGTTTATGGCTGTGCCTTTGACTTCTTCAATATATCTGGCTCGGTATTTGTTGAACAAGAAGTTGATCCCTCGATCCGTAATAGTGCTCAGGGCGTATTCCTGATGATGGCCAATGGTTTTGGTTGTATTCTGGGTGGTTTTATTAGTGGCAAAGTCGTCGATTATTTAACAACGGATGGTAACCCGCAATGGGCAACCATTTGGCTGGTATTTGCTGGGTATTCACTGGTTCTTGCTCTCGCATTTATGGTGTTGTTTAAATATAAACACAACGGTGCCACGACGACGTCCAGTCATTACGCCTGATACGGTATTTATCAAAATTAATAATGTTTTACAGGATTCGTAAAGGAGGATGTTATGGCAAATCAATTGTATAACCAATGTCGGGTCTATTGTGCACCCTGGCGATTAGATGCTTTAAATTTAAATGACATCATCGATCAATGGATTGACGATGGTCTGTTACCGCCCTTGATTCATACTTTTCTTCCTTATCGTGATGATGCCGGTGCCTCCAGTGAAGAGGAGATTTTTGTTAACGATGTCGCGAATATGGACAACAGCGTTGGGGTTATCGGTTATTTCGATGGCGGAACCTATGATTCCGGTTGTGCGTGGGAAGTGGGCTATGCATGGGCTTCAGGAATGCCGGTACATCTGGTTACGACCGACTTTCTCTTATGGGCGGCAGGTAACTCTTCAGAGTTTTACCCTATAAGTAAGCTGATAAATTATGTAGCAAAAGTTGTATCAGTGTCAGATTCTGATGCCAGTATCAGCAACTATCGTGAACAAACATCAGACATCATCAATCGTGCATTGCAAATATTTCAGCAAAATTTAATTGCCGACTTCGGCACGACGATTACTCCAGCTATACCCGTTACTCCACTGCCCATTGAGTATGATTACTATCTTGATCCTAACTTTATGTATACAGAACCATCTCGGGGCTTACTGGAGAATATCAAAGACGCGATCGTTAGTGTGGGTAAAACATTTATCGTTGGTGACAACATGAATGATATTGCGACTGATATTGATAATTTAAGAAAATCCAGACAAGCCATTTTTTATTCTGATACCTTTGAGCCGAATGTTGACACCGGTATTATGAATGGCATTGCCTATGCATTAGGGCAGCAATCGATTATTTATTGTAGTAAGCAACAAAAATATCAGTCTGCACTGACGACCGATTATCTAAATTTAATGATAACCTGGTCATCAACGGTGGCACATTCATTTGCAGAGCTTGAAGCATTGATTGACAACAAAGAAATGTAATAGTTTATTCTTCTTGATTATCAGGTGAGTGATTGCCTGATAATCAACTTTTTAAATTAACTACCAAAATAAATTATACCGTCGTTATATCTCTCTGCCGGGGGACGGTATGATCGATTTAAAAAATATATTGAATATCTCTGGCAAATGTATTGGTCAGTCACGACTTTTTCTCGTTATAAGAAGAAGTGACACATATTTAACGAATAATGTTTATTACAAGGACTTTCCATGACCCAATCTCATTTTTCACAAAACCCGTGGTATTGCGCAGATATCATTCGTCGCCACAAACCAAACTTTACCCCACGCGTTGCGTTTATTCTTGGTTCGGGGCTGGGTGCGTTGGCTGAACAGATTGAAGGTGCGGTCGCTATTTCTTATAGCGATTTGCCGGGATTTCCGGTGAGTACCGTACATGGTCACGCAGGAGAGTTGGTCCTCGGCATGCTCTCTGGTGTGCCTGTAGCTTGCATGAAAGGTCGTGGCCATTTTTATGAGGGCCGTGGAATGACAGTCATGACTGATGCGATTCGTACGTTCAAGTTGCTGGGCTGTGAGTTGTTGTTCTGCACTAATGCTGCAGGCTCGCTTCGCCCGGAAGTTAGGGCGGGCAGTTTGGTTGCGCTGAAAGATCACATCAACACGATGCCAGGCACACCGATGACAGGCCTTAATGATGATCGCTTCGGCGAGCGCTTTTTCTCATTAGCGAACGCTTATGATGCTGATTATCGGGCCGTTTTGCAGTCCGTCGCGCAGGAAGAAGGTTTTCCGCTCCCAGAGGGCGTTTTTGTTTCTTATCCAGGGCCTAACTTCGAAACGGCGGCAGAAATACGCATGATGCAGATGATTGGCGGTGACGTTGTGGGTATGTCTGTAGTGCCTGAAGTGATTACCGCACGTCATAGCGAAATGAAAGTCGTTGCTGTGTCTGCAATAACTAATATGGCGGAAGGTTTAAGCGATGTGAAATTGTCACATGCCCAAACGCTGGCTGCAGCGGAATTATCCCGGCAAAACTTTATCAATCTGATTTGCGGATTCTTACGCAAAATCGCCTGAAAGCAATAAAAAATGGCCTCGCGGATGGGGCCATCTCACTGCGATAAGGAAACCAAAAATGAATATCGCAACGCGTTTAAAGATTATGTCTTTTCTGCAATATTTTATCTGGGGGAGTTGGTTAGTTACCCTCGGCTCTTACATGATAAACACCTTACATTTTACCGGGGCTGATGTTGGTATGGCATACAGCTCTAAAGGCATTGCGGCTATTATCATTCCAGCCATTATGGGTATTATTGCAGATAAATGGTTACGAGCTGAACGTACCTATATGCTGTGCCACTTTATTTGCGCCGGGGTACTTTTTTATGCCGCCTCCGTGACTGAACCGAATATGATGTTCTGGATAATGTTGCTTAACGCAATGGCGTTCATGCCCACTATTGCATTATCCAATAGTGTTTCTTATTCGTGTCTGGCCCAGGCCGGATTAGATCCGGTAACCTGTTTTCCGCCAATCCGTGTTTATGGCACTGTGGGATTTATTGTCGCCATGTGGCTGGTGAGTTTATTGCATCTGGAGTTAAGTAGTTTGCAGCTGTATATTGCTTCTGGTGCTTCTTTAGTGTTAGCGGTCTATGCATTAACGCTACCGAAAATTCCAGTGGCGGAGCATAAAATCAGCACTACGCTTTCCAGTAAATTAGGTCTGGATGCGTTTGTGTTATTTAAAAATCCGCGTATGGCGATTTTCTTTTTATTTGCCATGTTATTAGGTGCGGTACTACAAATTACTAACGTTTTTGGTAACCCGTTCCTGCATGATTTTGCTCGTAACCCTGAATTTGCTGATAGCTTCGTGGTGAAATATCCTTCCATCCTGCTCTCTGTTTCGCAAATGGCGGAAGTCGGCTTCATTCTTACTATTCCCTTCTTCCTGAAGCGTTTTGGCATAAAAACCGTCATGTTGATGAGTATGGTCGCGTGGACATTACGCTTTGGCTTCTTTGCCTTTGGCGACCCATCGCCAGGTGGCTTTGTATTATTGTTGTTATCGATGATTGTGTATGGCTGTGCGTTCGACTTTTTTAATATCTCAGGTTCAGTGTTTGTCGAACAGGAAGTGGATTCCAGTATTCGCGCCAGCGCTCAGGGCTTATTTATGACGATGGTCAACGGCGTTGGGGCGTGGATCGGCTCTCTTCTGAGTGGTATGGCGGTTGACTATTTCACGGTTGATGGTGTGAAAGACTGGCAAACTATCTGGTTGGTATTTGCTGCGTATGCGCTGGCCCTGGCAGTGATCTTTGCCCTGTTTTTCCGTTATAAGCATGAACCTGAAAAAATGGCACAAAAATCATTAGCTCACTGATGTAAACGGGGTTGACCTTTATTGCAATGTGCTAGATTTGGAGCCTTACCAAACTTATGGAGCGCAATAATCATGGAAAGTACACATCGTATTGATCTCAAGTTATTGCGCTATTTTCTTGCGGTTGCAGAAGAACTTCACTTTGGGCGGGCGGCTGCGCGGCTCAATATGTCGCAGCCGCCATTAAGTATTCATATTAAAGATCTGGAACAACAACTGGGCACGTTGCTGTTCGTTCGTCATTCGCGCAGTGTGGCGCTCACTCATGCGGGAAAAATTTTACTGGAAGAATCACGACGGTTACTGGCGAATGCCAGTCAGGCGATGGCACGGGTTGAGCAGATTGGTCGCGGTGAGGCAGGGCGGATTGAGCTGGGCGTGGTGGGAACAGCAATGTGGGGGCGAATGCGTCCGGCGATGCGGTGCTTTCTGAAAGAATGCCCCAATGTTCATGTCTCATTTCGTGAAAAATCACCAGGCATGCAAATGGCGTTGCTGGAGCGGCGGGAACTGGATGCGGGTATCTGGCGGATGGCGATTGAACCAACCACGGGGTTTACCAGCTTACGCTTACATGAATCCTCTTTTCTGGTTGCTATTCCGCAAGACCATCATCTGGCATCGCGAGATGCTATCCCGCTAACTGCATTACGCAATGAATACTTTGTAACGCTGCCTTCCGTCCATTCTGACTGGGCGTTTTTACAGCGCGTTTGTCAGCAGGCAGGTTTTTCACCGATGATCGTCCGGGAGGCCGTAGAGCCGCAAACTGTGCTGGCGATGATCAGTATGGGATTGGGCGTGACATTAATGGCAGATAGCTATGCCCAGATGAGTTGGCCCGGTGTGGTATTTCGTCCACTGGAAGAACGTATTCCGGCAGATCTGTATATTGTCTATGAACAGCAACACGCGACGCCTGCGCTGGAGAGGTTGGTTAATGCTTTGATCGCGTGAAGGAATATCGCAGATAGCAAAAAAGCGCCTTTAGGGCGCCTTTTTACATTGGTGGGTCGTGCAGGATGACTCGATTCGCTCGCCCTTCGGGCCGTCGCCGCAAGCGGCTCCGTTGTTTCGCTGCGCTCAACCCGAACCTGCTGCAGGTTCGAATCTTTGAGTATCGCAGATAGCAAAAAAGCGCCTTTAGGGCGCCTTTTTACATTGGTGGGTCGTGCAGGATGACTCGCTTCGCTCGCCCTTCGGGCCGTCGCCGCGAGCGGCTCCGTTGTTTCGCTGCGCTCAACTCGAACCTGCTGCAGGTTCGAATCTTTGAATATCGCAGATAGCAAAAAAGCGCCTTTAGGGCGCTTTTTTACATTGGTGGGTCGTGCAGGATTCGAACCTGCGACCAATTGATTAAAAGTCAACTGCTCTACCAACTGAGCTAACGACCCGAAGTGGTGGGTGATGACGGGATCGAACCGCCGACCCCCTCCTTGTAAGGGAGGTGCTCTCCCAGCTGAGCTAATCACCCACTTCGGTACTTCACATTTTTACAAGAAATTTAGCTGGCGAGAAAGTGGTGGGTGATGACGGGATCGAACCGCCGACCCCCTCCTTGTAAGGGAGGTGCTCTCCCAGCTGAGCTAATCACCCACTTCTCAATTTCTTGCTACACGGCGGAGACTACATAAAGTAGTTGGTGGGTGATGACGGGATCGAACCGCCGACCCCCTCCTTGTAAGGGAGGTGCTCTCCCAGCTGAGCTAATCACCCCCGCTGTGTGGAGTCGCATTATAGGGAGAGTTGGAAATGAGTCAACGCATTTTCTAAAGAAATTGTTCGTTCGTCGTAAATTTAAGCAAGGTGATCGCAAAACAGACCGTGTTGCGCAATTTGTCAACGAAAACAATAATGCGTAAGGTAGCAACCCGAACTACATTGAGGAATCAGGCGGGAGTGATAGAATATCGCCCACTCAATTTTTCCAGGATTTGCCGGTTGTCGGCATCTTTCTAAACGTAAGGCCATTTCATGAAAATCAAAACTCGCTTCGCGCCAAGCCCAACAGGCTATCTGCACGTTGGCGGCGCGCGTACTGCTCTTTACTCCTGGCTTTTTGCACGTAACCACGGCGGTGAGTTCGTGCTGCGTATTGAAGACACCGATCTTGAGCGTTCCACGCCGGAAGCTATCGAAGCCATTATGGATGGCATGAACTGGCTGAGTCTGGAGTGGGATGAAGGCCCGTACTTCCAGACCAAACGTTTCGATCGCTATAACGCGGTTATCGATCAGATGCTGGAAGAGGGTACTGCCTATAAATGCTACTGCTCTAAAGAGCGCCTCGAAGCGCTGCGTGAAGAGCAGATGGCAAAAGGCGAGAAGCCGCGTTATGACGGCCGTTGCCGCCACAGCCATGAACATCACGCTGATGATGAACCGTGCGTTGTACGTTTTGCTAACCCACAGGAAGGTTCCGTTGTTTTTGACGATCAGATCCGTGGTCCGATCGAGTTCAGCAATCAGGAGCTGGATGATCTGATTATCCGCCGTACCGATGGTTCTCCGACCTATAACTTCTGTGTGGTTGTCGACGACTGGGATATGGAAATTACTCACGTCATCCGTGGTGAAGACCATATCAACAACACGCCACGCCAGATCAACATTCTTAAGGCCCTGAAAGCGCCGGTGCCGGTTTACGCGCACGTTTCTATGATCAACGGTGATGACGGTAAAAAATTGTCCAAACGTCACGGTGCAGTCAGCGTAATGCAGTACCGCGACGACGGCTATCTGCCAGAAGCACTGCTGAACTATCTGGTGCGTCTGGGCTGGTCCCACGGCGATCAGGAAATCTTCACTCGTGAAGAGATGATCAAATACTTCACCCTGAATGCCGTCAGCAAATCTGCCAGTGCGTTCAACACTGACAAACTGCTGTGGTTGAACCATCACTATATTAACGCGCTGCCGCCGGAGTATGTGGCTACTCACTTACAGTGGCACATTGAGCAGGAAAATATTGATACCTGTAACGGCCCGCAGCTTGCTGAGCTGGTGAAACTGCTGGGCGAACGCTGCAAAACGCTGAAAGAGATGGCGCAAAGCTGCCGCTATTTCTACGAAGATTTTGCTGAGTTCGATGCCGACGCCGCGAAAAAACATCTGCGTCCGGTAGCGCGTCAGCCGCTGGAAGTAGTGCGCGATAAACTGTCTGCTATCACTGACTGGACGGCGGAAAATGTTCACCACGCGATTCAGGCAACGGCGGATGAACTGGAAGTGGGCATGGGTAAAGTTGGGATGCCGCTGCGTGTCGCCGTTACCGGTGCAGGGCAGTCCCCGGCACTGGATGTTACCGTTCACGCGATCGGTAAGACACGTAGCATTGAGCGTATCAACAAAGCGCTGGCCTTTATTGCTGAACGCGAAAATCAGCAGTAATTAGCGTATAAAAAGATAAACGGCAGGAGATAATATCCTGCCGTTTTTTTATTTATGCTGATTCGTCAATATCGAGACGGGCGAGGAAATTGCGAATTCCTTCACGTGACAAAAATTGCGCGACTTTTTCCTGCTCAATGTCTGTCATATTATCTATCGCGTTGATGATTTGTCGATACGCCGGGGCGCGTGCTCCAGGAGCGTATTCAGCAATTCTCTCTTCAGCTTCCATCAACATTGGTGTGTTATGGAACGCAGGTGTGTTCTGAATAAACTCGCAAACCTGCGAATCGACCAGAATAAGTCTGGCACGACCTCCTTTCACGCCGGGAAATTTTTCCGTTCTCCAGCCCTTTTCTCTGATCCAACGGTTAACAGTTTGTTTAGCCACACCCAGGCATTCCGCCAGCTCTTCGGTGGTCATTTTATTACGTAATCTTTTCATATTATTTGCTGTCGCGAATCCCTAAGCGTTGTAATAATCCGATAATCCCTTCCCGCAGAAGCAAGGATGTAAACTGTTTTTGTTCAAGAGGCGTCATCTCTTTCGCCAGCGTCACCAGCAGCACTTCAAGCGGCGTATCGGCAGACAGTTCAGGAGCTTCTCTTTGATCGTCCGGACGTTCTGCATTACGAATATATTCACGAACTTGTTTATTGACGTGAATCAGTCGGGCCTTGCCACCCTGGACACCTGGTTTTGGTGATGTCGTCCAGCCTTGCTTGCGTACCCATTTATTAATGGTCTGGCGGCTATAACCGGTCAGCCTGGCAAGTTCATCTGGCGTCATCCTCTCCTTGAACATAACAATTCCCTGAATGATTGCGGGTCTATTAGTGGTTCATTTTATAACACCACTTTACAAGAAACCGTGACAGGAATAACTACTGAATGCGAGCGACTATCCAAAATAGTTCATTTGCCTGATTTTTCAGCGATTGAAACTACGCCTTGCAATTTGCCGTTGACACATTCGGGCGGAATTCATATGATGCCGCCCGTCAACTCGACAAGCTTTACGTGATGGGGCTATAGCTCAGCTGGGAGAGCGCCTGCTTTGCACGCAGGAGGTCTGCGGTTCGATCCCGCATAGCTCCACCAAATTTTGCACCCAGCAAATTTGGTACGTAAACGACTCGTGGGGCTATAGCTCAGCTGGGAGAGCGCTTGCATGGCATGCAAGAGGTCAGCGGTTCGATCCCGCTTAGCTCCACCAAATTTCAAACCCTCGCTGCGAAGCGGGGGTTTTTTGTCTCTGCTTTTTGCCGCTTTTGTAATACAGTCTACCTCCCAGGTTAGTGTTGCCTGTTGGAAACAGCATTGGATGAAATATCGGCAACAGGTCGGTCCCTGTTTGCTTCGCGATGCGAATAAACTTATTATTTGTGTGCCTTAAAACCCCGATCAGTGAGAGTAGTGTACTCATGTTTGTGGAGCATAACCTGATAAAAAATATCAAGATATTTGCACTAGCGTTTACGCTCACCGTGGTACTTATTCAGCTATCCCGTTTTATATCGCCACTTGCTGTTATCCACTCCAACTATATTTTCCTGGCGTGGATGCCGCTGTGCGTAATGCTATCAATATTCTTTATCTTCGGCTGGCGCGGTGTCGTTCCTGTTTTATGCGGAATGTTTTGCACCAATCTGTGGAATTTTCATCTCTCATTTTTGCAAACCGCCGTCATGCTTGGCAGCCAGACGTTTGCTGTGCTATGTGCCTGCGCAATATTACGCTGGCAGTTGGGAACGCGTTGGCGCTATGGATTAACCACCCGAAACGTATGGCAACGTCTCTTCTGGCTTGGTTTGGTGACGCCGTTCGGCATCAAATGCAGCATGTATCTCGTGGGCAGGTTCTTTGATTTCCCACTAAAGATATCAACCTTTTTCGGCGATGCCGACGCGATTTTCACGGTCGTTGATTTACTAAGCCTTTTCACCGCCGTGTTGATTTACAACATGCTCTTTTACTATCTCACTCGCATGATTGTAAGTCCTCACTTTGCGCAGATATTGTGGCGCAGAGATATCGCACCGTCGCTGAGTAAAGAAAAACGCACATTTACCTTAAGTTGGCTGGGGGCTCTTAGCGTTCTGCTACTTTTGATGTGCACGCCTTATGAAAACGACTTTATCGCCGGTTATCTGGTACCTGTTTTCTTTATCATCTTTACCCTTGGTGTCGGTAAACTTCGTTATCCGTTTTTAAATCTTACCTGGGCTGTATCGACGCTTTTCCTCCTGAATTACAACCAGAATTTTTTACAAGGGGTGGAAACAGAATATTCGCTGGCATTTATTCTCGCGGTGCTGATTTCCTTTAGCGTTTGCCTGCTTTACATGGTACGCATTTATTATCGTAGCGAATGGCTTAACCGTCGCTGGCATTTGCAGGCACTGACCGATCCGTTAACGCTATTACCCAACTTTCGTGCACTGGAGCAATCGCAGGAGCAAGAGGCTGGTAAGAGTTTTTGCTGTCTGCGCATTGATAATCTTGAGTTTATGAGTCGCCATTACGGGTTAGTAATGCGCGTTCATTGTATCCGCTCAATTTACCGTACATTGCTGCCATTGATGCAGGAAAACGAAAAGTTGTATCAATTGCCGGGGAGCGAATTGCTGTTGGTACTGACCGGGCCGGAAACGGAAGGGCGGCTACAGCATATGGTTAACGTTCTCAACAGTCGGCAAATCCACTGGAACAACACCGGGCTGGATATGGGCTATGGTGCTGCCTGGGGACGTTTTGACGGTAATCAGGATACCCTGCAGCCAATGCTGGGGCAGTTAAGCTGGCTGGCAGAACAATCCTGCGTTCATCATCACGTGCTGGCGTTGGATAATCGAGAAGAGATTGCATCCGGGCAGACAACCAAGCAGGTGTTGTTACTCAATACAATCCGTAAGGCGTTAGATAAGGGTGATTTGCTGCTCTATGCCCAGCCAATTCGCAACAAGGATGGAGAAGGTTACGATGAAATCCTTGCGCGTCTGAAATACGACGGCGGCATAATGACGCCTGATAAATTTTTGCCGCTTATTGCCCAATTTAACCTTAGCGCGCGATTCGATTTACAGGTGCTGGAATCCCTGCTGAAGTGGCTGGCAACCCACCCTTGTGACAAGAAAGGCCCGCGCTTTTCAGTCAATTTAATGCCGCTCACTCTTCTGCAAAAGAATATCGCCGGGCGAATTATTCGTCTGTTTAAACGTTACCGTGTCTCTCCGGAGGCTGTGATTATTGAGATCACTGAGGAGCAGGCGTTTTCTAACGCAGAAAGCAGTATGTACAATATCGAACAACTGCATAAGTTTGGCTTCCGTATTGCGATTGATGACTTTGGCACAGGCTATGCCAACTACGAACGGTTAAAACGTTTGCAGGCTGATATCATCAAGATTGATGGCGTCTTCGTTAAGGATATCGTCACTAATACACTGGATGCGATGATAGTGAGATCAATTACCGATCTGGCGAAAGCGAAGTCATTGAGTGTGGTCGCGGAGTTTGTCGAGACGCAACAGCAGCAGGCGCTATTGCATAAGCTCGGGGTGCAATATCTGCAAGGGTATTTAATTGGTCGCCCGCAACCATTAGTTGATTAACAGGCGTAAAAAAGCCGGGGAATTATCCCCGGCATTTGAGGTAGATGACAAACGGACAATTGCCTGATGCGCTGCGCTTATCGGGTCTGCATGGAAACACAATCTATTGAATTTGCGTTGTTTTGTCGGCTTAGTAGGGCATTTACGCCGCATCCGGCATAAACAAAGCGCACGTTGTCAACTAACTGAAGCCGGGGAATTATCCCCGGCTTTTCTAATGGATTCACTTACAGTACCAGTGCTGCGATTGACGCAGACAGCACACTCACCAGCGTAGAGCCGTAAACCAGTTTCAGACCGAAGCGAGAAACCACGTTACCTTGCTCTTCGTTCAGGCCTTTAACGGCACCCGCGATAATCCCGATAGAAGAGAAGTTAGCGAAGGATACCAGGAACACAGAGAGGATACCTTCAGCACGCGGAGAGAGCGTGGAAGCAATTTTCTGCAGATCCATCATTGCAACGAACTCGTTGGAAACCAGTTTGGTTGCCATGATGCTGCCAACTTGCAGTGCTTCACTGGAAGGAACACCCATCACCCATGCAATTGGATAGAAGATGTAGCCCAGAATGCCCTGGAAGGAGATGCTGTAGCCAAACCAGCCAGTCACGGTAGCAAACAGAGCGTTCAGTGCAGCGATCAGGGCGATAAAGCCGATCAGCATTGCGGCAACGATAATGGCCACTTTGAAGCCTGCCAGAATGTATTCACCCAGCATTTCGAAGAAGCTCTGGCCTTCGTGCAGGTCGGACATCTGAATGTTTTCTTCACTGGCATCAACACGGTAAGGGTTGATCAGCGACAGCACGATAAAGGTGCTGAACATGTTCAGTACCAGCGCAGCAACGACGTATTTCGGTTCCAGCATGGTCATGTATGCACCAACGATGGACATAGAAACGGTGGACATCGCCGTGGCTGCCATGGTGTACATACGATTACGGGAGATTTTGCCGAGGATATCTTTATAGGCGATAAAGTTCTCGGACTGACCCAGAATCAGGGAGCTGACGGCGTTAAAGGATTCCAGTTTGCCCATGCCGTTGACTTTGGAGAGCAGGAAACCAATTGCACGGATAATCACCGGCAACACGCGAATGTGCTGGAGAATACCGATCAGCGCAGAGATAAAGACGATTGGGCATAGCACTTTCAGGAAGAAGAATGCCAGGCCTTGATCATTCATGCTACCAAAAACGAAGTTAGTCCCTTCGTTGGCAAATCCGAGCAGTTTTTCGAACATTTCGGAGAAGCCTTTCACGAAGCCCAGACCAACGTCGGAGTTCAGGAAGAACCACGCCAGTAACACTTCGATAACAAGCAGTTGAATAACATAACGGATACGAATTTTTTTGCGGTCGCTGCTTACCAGCAGTGCGAGAATCGCAACAACGGCAAGTGCCAGTACAAAATGAAGGACGCGGTCCATATTTGCTCCAAATATGAGGCAGGTTAAATTTCCGTGCACATTCTATGTAACATGGGTAAGGAAAACGAGATCTGACACACACTATAATGACGTCCTGTGACAAGCTTCAAAAATAGTGACCTGTCATACATTTTTGCTATGTTGTGTATGGAAGCTGAAAGTTATGTAAATGTGCTAACATTAAACATAATTATAACATTCAAATCATCAATCTTTTCGTAGTCATAATCCTGGTCTATCAGAGAAATCACCACAATCCATTTAAATGAATTTGATAATCATTCTCGTTTGACATAGCATGAAACATAGCAAAGGCTATGTTTTAGAGGCACAAGATGACGAACTATCGCGTTGAGAGTAGCAGCGGTCGGGCAGCGCGCAAGATGAGGCTCGCATTAATGGGACCTGCGTTCATTGCGGCAATTGGTTATATCGATCCCGGTAACTTTGCGACCAATATTCAGGCGGGCGCCAGCTTCGGCTATCAACTGCTGTGGGTGGTCGTCTGGGCCAACCTGATGGCGATGCTGATTCAGATCCTCTCGGCCAAACTCGGGATTGCCACTGGTAAAAATCTGGCGGAGCAAATTCGCGACCACTACCCACGTCCGGTAGTCTGGTTCTATTGGGTCCAGGCGGAAATTATTGCGATGGCGACCGATCTGGCGGAATTTATTGGTGCGGCGATCGGTTTCAAACTCATTCTTGGTGTTTCTTTATTGCAGGGGGCGGTGCTGACAGGTATCGCCACTTTCCTGATTTTAATGCTGCAACGTCGCGGGCAAAAACCGCTGGAGAAAGTGATTGGTGGGCTTCTGTTGTTTGTCGCGGCGGCCTACATTGTTGAGCTGATTTTCTCCCAACCGAATCTGGTGCAGTTGAGCAAAGGTATGGCGATACCGAGTTTACCGACTTCGGAAGCGGTCTTCCTGGCGGCTGGCGTGTTAGGGGCGACGATTATGCCGCATGTGATTTATCTTCACTCTTCGCTCACCCAGCATCTACACGGTGGTTCACGCCAGCAACGTTACTCTGCGACCAAATGGGATGTGGCGATTGCCATGACCATCGCTGGCTTTGTCAATCTGGCGATGATGGCAACGGCTGCCGCCGCGTTTCACTTTTCTGGTCATACTGGTGTTGCCGACCTTGATGAGGCTTACCTGACGCTGCAACCGCTGTTAAGTAATGCTGCGGCAACGGTTTTTGGTTTAAGTCTGGTGGCGGCGGGGCTTTCGTCAACGGTAGTGGGTACGTTGGCAGGGCAGGTGGTGATGCAGGGGTTCATTCGCTTTCATATTCCGCTGTGGGTACGCCGTACGGTAACCATGCTGCCGTCATTTATTGTCATTCTGATGGGATTAGATCCGACACGGATTCTGGTTATGAGTCAGGTGCTGCTCAGTTTTGGTATTGCTCTGGCGCTGGTGCCGCTGCTGATTTTCACCAGTGACAGCAAGTTGATGGGCGATCTGGTGAATAGCAAATGGGTTAAACAAATCGGCTGGATGATTGTGGTGCTGGTGGTAACGCTGAATATCTGGTTGTTGGTGGGAACGGCATTGGGGCTGTAGTTGAATGAGCGCCGCATCAGGCACCACTGGCGGATGCGGCGTAAAACGCCTTATCCGCCCTACGCGTTAAATGGAGCGGGTTTGTAGGCCTGCTAAGACGCGCAAGCGTCGCATCAGGCACCACTGGCGGATGCGGCGTAAACACTTTATCCGACCTTGTATTATCC